>JAIDJS010000040.1 GCA_029052085.1 Eubacterium sp. | reverse complement strand
CTTTGTTCTTTCCATGAGCGGCGCTGAAGAACAAAGAGATTATAATTTAATATTAAAGATTAACAGGGGGTAATTATCGTGTCTGAATTAGCATCAAAGGCTAAAATTTACGATCCAAATCAAAAACACTTAAAAGCAAACGAATTTATTCTGTATCTTGTGGCAGTTTTCTTTTACACAATGATGACAGGTGCCGTAGGCTCTTACAGAAATGACTATTTGGTTAATGTACTTACACTTTCCCCGAAAAATGTAACATTATTTAATACGTTAACCTCCATTATTCCGTTTGTGCTGAACATTTTTATTACTATATATATTGACGGCAGAAGAGTCGGCAAGGGGGGGAAGTTCAGACCACTTGCTTTGCTTGTGGCAATTCCTACAGGTATTTTCCTTGTGCTTTCTTTCTGGGCTCCGTCAGGCTTAACAGGCACAATGCTTATGATTTATCTTGTAACAGTTGCTGTTGCCTGGGCAGTATGTACGAATTTCGGAGATACTGTAAATAAGGTTGCCATTGTTCTGACTCCGAATCTGAAAGAAAGAGATACCGTTATGTCTTTCAGAGGCATTGTATCGGCTGTTGGTAATTCGGCTCCTCTTGTTGTTGAACTTGTTATTGCATTTATGGTTAAGGATAAAGGTCTTCGCTATATTCTTGTTGCCTCACTCTGTGGCGTGTTCGGAATCATAACAATGCTTCTTGGTATGAAAACCGTTCGTGAAAGAATTACATACAGCAATCAAAGAAAAAATCCTGTTGAAGGATTTGCTGATATTCTTAAAAATAAATATTCATGGACGATTATTTTCTCTGAATTTTTAAAGAGCTTTCGCGGTATTTCAACATATATGGGTGTTTTCCTTGCTGAAGCATTGCTTGGTCCCGGAAAATTCCTGCTTTTCGGTCTTCCTACAGGTATCGGCACAGCAGTGGGTATGCTTGTAATCAACTTCCTTCTTAAGAAATTCAATTCAAAGCAGTTGTATATTGCAAGCGGTATTTATTCCGTTTTTGCAAATATCGTTGCATTTGGAATCGGATATACCTATTTCAAATCCCCAAGTCCTGTTCTTCAGATTGTGTTTGTTGCATCGCTGTTCCTTATCGGTTTGCAGTTCGGCGCTTCAAATCTGCTTCCGACAATGTTTCAGGCTGATGTTCTTGAAACGATTGAGCTTAAAACAGGCAAAAGGCTTGATGCTTCATTACCGTTTATTATCGGTATAGGAACTATGATTTCCGGCACAATTGCATCAGCGCTTGCGCCTCAGGTTTTGTATGGCACAAAGGTTCCGATTATCGAATACGTTCAGGCCGTTGATGGTGTTGCTCAGGAACAGAGTCTGCATACAAAAATTATGCTTCTGTTCTTCTACACAATTGTTCACGGTATTATGATGTTCCTTGCCGGTGTTCCGTTCTTCTTCTATAAGCTTACAGGCAAAACCAAAGATGATATCCATAATGCGGTTCTTGAACAGCGTGCAAAGCTAGCCGCTGGAAAGGGAGAAGAAAATACAAATGCAGAAGAAGCGTAAAACTTGTTTTGATTAAAGTTTAAAAGAGTGTGGGTAAAACCACACTCTTTTTTGTTCATACATATTGAAATTATAAAAACGTTAAATCGCCTTTTAGTAAAACAACTATCAATAGATACAAAAAAGCAACCTGATGAAAGGTTGCTTTTTTAATTGGTTGATTACTTGCTTATTCTGTAAACCTTAACGCCATGCTTCGGCATTGAAGCTGAAAGAATACTTGCCGAGAATCTTTCATTGCTCCATAATTCGTGAACACTGTATGAGGATTGAGCTCTGAAGCCGAGATAATCGTCTTCTGCAAGCTCATTCAGATCGAATGAAAGTCCCTTTGCCTTGCTGCTTGTATTAAAGAAGCAAAGTGCCGTGTCGCCGTTTGCAAGCGGACGGGCAAGAATATCTATGCCGGAAACATTTTTAACTCTTTTAGCGGCCTTTCCAAGCGGATCCTGATCAATAGCAATAAGATCTCTGTTTGTAACAATATTGAGAACAGGATGATTTTCAATAGCAGTTCCGTCTTCATTAACGAAATTTCTTATATCATTTCCGAGAACAAGAGGAGCAGCCATCATACACCAAAGTGAAAAATGCGCTCTGTTTTCATCTTCTGTAAGCTTTCCGTTTCCAACCTCAAGCATATCTGGGTCATTCCAAGCCCCCGGCTTTGAATATTTGTAAAGCTTGATATTGTGCTTATAAATCAGATAAATGCTTTTCCAAAACGGCATAATATCATGCGTTGTACGCCACATATTGCCTGCCTTAGCACCCCATTTATACGGAAGTGAGGTTCCCCATTCGCATATTGAGAAAATAATCGGTTTTTCGGGGTTTCCTGTTTTCTCGGAAACTGCCTTGGTTGCTTTTTTTATTTCTCTTGCCATTCTTGAATACTGCGTGTAAGAGCTGTCTGCCAAAGTACGAACAGGGTTTTGTAAAACGATTTCGTTTTCTCCTGCCTGCAAATCAACGATAAGCTGCAATCTTCCGGTTGGATTAAAGCCCTTGGTTTTCTGTGCAAATACCTCGTGAATTTCACCGTTTACGATTATTTGAAGATATTGCTCATGGTGCAGATTCAAGCTTTTATAAATAAGAAGTGTAAGAACATATTTTCCGCTGAGTTCAACAACCGGTCTGAAGGTTGCTGTTCCTGCGTTATGATTTAACAGACCAATGGCTTTTCCGCTCGGAAGCCTTTTGATATTTACAATCTGAGCTCTGCCCGTAAAGGAAGCATCCTCAGGTCTTAAAGTGTATTCAACGGCCTTGCCGGGTCTGTTCAGCTCAATTCCTTCAATAACAGGAGCATCGCCGCTTATTTTTTTGTTGTGGCAAAAATCATATTTGAAGAATTCACAGCCCCACTCGGCAATGGTTTGAGCATCAACAGCTTCGTTACCGAGGCTTGCAGGCAAATCCTCGCAGGTTAGCGTTCCGTTTGAAGAATAAAGGCCAACTTTCATTCCCATATGATTGATTTTCTCAATTACGGAAGAAATTCCTGATGGGAATTTTCCAAGGTCGCCCTGCAGCCTTCCGCTTTCATCACGGAAGGAACTGTGCCAGCAATCATCAATATTTATATATTGATATCCTGCGTCTGTAAGACCTGAAAGTCTCATTGCGGCAGCTGTGCTGAGAATAAGTTCTTCGCTTATATTCTGCTTGAAGGTGTTCCAGCTGCTCCATCCCATCGGAGGGGTAAGTGCTGCGCCGCTGTCATAATCTTCAACCTCATCGGTATTGATAGTAAGCTTTGTGGGAGCGCCCATTTTTTCAAGGGCACAAAGCGGGCATTTTCCGCTTTTTCTGTATTTAACAAACCAGCTTATGAAATAAATCAATCCGATAACTGCCAATATAAGCAATAAAATAAGAAACCACATAAATATATACCTCATTAATTTTTTGTTGTTTTTATCCAAAAACTGCGTTTCCGACGAAAAGCGAAAGCACAGTTATGATAAGTCCTGCAATGAATACGCCGACTGATATAACGCCAAAGGATTTCTTTTTGTCAAGATGAAGAAGGGATGCAAGAAGCGCACCTGTCCATCCGCCTGTTCCGGGCAATGGTATTGCAACGAACAAAAGCAGTCCCCATATTCCGTACTTGTCAATTTTATCTCTCTTTTTAAGTGTTTTTTCCTCAAGCCAAAAGACAATTCTGTTTATTCCCGGAACTTTTTTCAGTATCTCAAAAATCCAGTTTATTAAAAGCAGAATAAACGGAATAGGTAATATGTTACCTAAAAAGCTTATGATAAAGCCAACAAACGGATTCATCTGAAGCAGAACGATTGCCGTAAACATTCCCAGCCTGCATTCAAGAATAGGGAAAAGCGATATAATGAATACAACAAGCCAATCGGGTATTCCGTGAGCAGTTAAAAACTGCTGCAG
>JAIDJS010000004.1 GCA_029052085.1 Eubacterium sp. | reverse complement strand
GTATAGAATTAAGATTTTTATTGCCATATAATTATTATTGGATATGTTTATATATTTTTAGATTCGTAAAGGGGAAAAGCTTATGTTAAAAATTACACCAAACACTAAATTCAAGGATGCTTTAAAAAATCCTATGGCAAAGGATATGCTGGAAAAGCTGATGATGACGCTTCGTCTGCCGTCTGCACTTATTACAAACGGACTTCTTGGAAACGGCAGATTCAAGCTGCTTAATACGCTTACAGCAGGTTTGATTGATAAAACTACAGTTCAGCAAATCTGCGATATGCTTAATCTGGAAAAGGACGAGGTTATTACAGATAAAGGCTCGCTTGAGAAAAAATGGTGGAAAGAAGCTGTTATTTATCAGGTTTATCCCCGCTCGTTTTATGACAGCAACGGCGATGGTATCGGAGATTTAAGAGGCGTGACGGAAAAGCTTGATTATCTTCAGGATTTGGGTGTAACAGCCATATGGTGTTCTCCTTTCTATGATTCGCCAAATGATGATAACGGCTATGATATACGGGATTATAAAAAGATTTTAGCTGAATTCGGCACAATGGAGGATTTTGATACGCTCCTTGATGAAGTTCATAAGCGTGGTATGAAGCTGATAGTTGATCTTGTTGTTAATCATACAAGTGATGAGCATGAATGGTTTCAGGAGGCGCTTAAATCAAAGGATAATCCTTATCATGATTATTATATCTGGCGTGACGCAACCGATAAAGGAATAACCCCTCCGAACAACTGGAATTCTCTTTTTAAGGGCAATGCGTGGAATTATTATGAGCATCTTGATCAGTGGGCAATGCATCTGTGGACAAAAAAGCAGATGGATTTAAACTGGGAAAATGAAAACATGCGCAATGATGTTTACGCTATGATGAATTGGTGGCTGGATAAAGGCATTGATGGCTTCAGAATGGATGTTATCAATTTCATAAGCAAGGATCCCAATCTTCCGGAAGCCAATCCGTTTCTTGGTGTATTAACAGGCTATAAGGGTGCGGAATATTATTTCTATGGTCCGCGTCTTCATGAATATCTGCGTGAAATGCGGGAAAAGACCTTTGGAAACTATGATGTTTATACAGTAGGAGAATGCGGCGGAGCAGGTATTGAAATGGATAAAATGCTTACTGCCGATTTCCGAAAAGAGCTTGATACTGTATTTAACTTTGATTTTCTTATCAATCAGGGACATACGAATTATGATTATTATGATTACGATTTGTATAAGGTTATGGAAAATTTTGAAATTTTTCAGACAGAGTATACAAACCATTGCTGGCCTACCGTATTTTTTGAAAATCATGATAATCCCCGTATTGTTACAAGGGTTGATAAAACAGATGCTTACCGAGAAGATATTTCAAAAATCTGCGGTCTGATACAAATGACACTGCGCGGTGTTCCGTATATTTATCAAGGGCAGGAAATTTCAATGGGCAATGTTGATTTTGAGTCAATTGAAGAAATTGATGATGTTCAGGCTGTGAATACATATAAAGAGCTTGTGGCAAAGGGAAAAAGCAAGGAAAAAGCGTTTTTCAAAGCAAAAACGGGAACACGTGATAATTCAAGAAGCCCGTTCCAGTGGAGTGACAGCGAGAATGCAGGCTTTACAACCGGAAAGCCGTGGTTAAAGATTACCTCTGATTACAGAAGATTTAATGCGGAGGATGAAGCAAAAAGAGAAGACAGTGTTCTTAATTTCTACAAAAAAGCAATTGCGTTGAGAAAAGATACGCCTGCTCTTGTTTATGGTGAATTTAAACGTGCTGAAAATATTGATGCGCCGGTCTTTTGCTATTACCGGGAGTATAACGATGAGCTTTACTATGTTGAATTGAATCTAGGCAAAAAAGTTCAGCCAAGACCGATTGATATGCAGAAAGCTAAGCTTATTCTATCAACAAAGGGCAGACCGTCTGATGTTCTTAAGCCGTTTGAGGGTAATATTTACAAAATAAGATAAATTTGTCTTGACAATATCTAATTTATATATTATATTATAAAGCGTAAGTTAAGAAAGTGAAAGTGAGAGTGGCTTTTGAAGCCGCTCTCATATCATTGTTAGGAGGTTTTTTCTTAATGGCGGGTAAAAATACGGTTCAGAAGGTTGAAGAAATCGTTGCTCCTTTTGCTTCTGAACTCTCTGTCAGTATCTGGGATATTACCTTTACGAAAGAGGGAACGGATTGGTATTTAAGAATTTTTATTGATAAAGAGGGCGGCGTTTCTATTGATGACTGTGTTGATTTAACGCATGCGGTAACCAAGCCTCTTGATGAAGCAGATCCGATTTCCCAAAGCTATATGCTTGAGGTTTCATCTCCCGGTGTTGAAAGAGAGCTTAAAAAAGATTGGCATTTTGAAAAGTATATCGGTTCTGCGGTTATGGCAAGAACGATAAGGCCGATTGATAATGTCCGTGATTTTAACGGTGTTCTCGAAAGCTATGAAAACGGGGAAATAACCATTAAGCTTCAGGATGATAAGAGAATTTCGTTTAATAGGAAAGAAGCCTCTTATGTTAAGCTTGATGATTTTAACATAAATGATTTTTAAAACAATTTCAGTACAGAAAGGTTGATAGGAAAAATGAGCAAGGAATTTTTTGAAGCGGTAAGAATGCTTGAAGAAGAGAAGGGTCTTTCAGCAGAATATCTTTATGAAAAGATTTCAGGGGCAATTATTGTTGCTGCAAAGCGTGAATACTTTAATGACAAGGATATCGTTTTCTGCGATATAGATCCTGAAAAAGAAAAAATCAAGGTTTATGTCCGCAAAAATGTTGTTGAAGAAATTGAGGATGAGGATACAGATATTCTGATTGATGATGCGCTTGAGCTTCGCAAAAGTGCAAAGGTTGGAAAAACAATTGATATTCCTCTTAAAACAAAGGATTTCGGAAGAATTGTTGCCCAGACAGCCAAGAATGTTATCCGACAGGGTATCCGAGAGGGCGAAAAGGGCAAGCAGTATGAGGAGTTCCAGAA
>JAIDJS010000039.1 GCA_029052085.1 Eubacterium sp. | reverse complement strand
ATCAGATAGATTTTTTGTTGCATTAATAAACGATTGATGTGCTATTTCTGCTGATTTGATTTTCCTCGGAACATCAGTAAGGATTTTGTAAATTTTATCTTTATAATCGGTAAGTCTCGAAAAATCCTTCTCAATCTTTTCATTTAATCCGCCAAATGCAGAAATGGCATAGTTATCCCATAATACTTTATTAAAAACATTATTTTCATATGATTTAAAAATATTACTGTATGTATCAATTATTTTCAAGACTGTCACCTCACAATTACAGTATATCATAACTATAGTTTTTAATCAAAAAACATTTCATATAAGTTGGATATCTTAGTTATTTTAATACTCTTTCTCATGGTCAGAAATCTGAAGGCTATGAGGAGTATGAAGATTATTACAATAATGAATTAAGTATGTAAAAACAAAAGTCCTGCCGAGCAATCGGCAGGCAGAAAGGAACTATATGAAAAATAAAATTAAGGAAAATATATTAGGTTAGGAGTGTGATATAGAAAAAATATGAGCCTGTGGTATTATGCCACGCAAATTTACAAAGCTGAATAATGAAACCTGTCCTTATAATATAAATTGGTATGAGGAGAGTGTGCACTATGGATAAGCCTGTTATCAATGAAAAGTTAATCACAAACTATGAGATTGATTTCGGTAAGAGAAAAGCCATAGTAAACGAATACTCTCCGAGCCTCACCAAAGACGAAATCGAGTTAAACCTAATGACTGTTAAAAATATTCTTGTAAAGGTTTTCGGTAAAGATGCCGTATAACACTAAAGCGTTGGCGTTCGAAATTAAAATTTCTCGGCTAAGTCTGGACATTTCACGATACTTCGTATATATTGATGTTGAGTTATCGGTCAGAAATGAGGTAACTTATTTATGATCGCAATTTACGCTCGGCAATCGGTAGAAAAAGAGGACAGCATTTCAATCGAATCACAGATTGAAATGTGCACCTACGAGGCAAGAGGTGAGGCATTTTTAGTATATAAGGACAAAGGATTCAGCGGTAAAAATACAAACCGTCCCGAATTTCAGAGAATGATGCAGGACATCAAAACAGGGCGCAAAGGAATCACAAAGGTTATTGTTTACAAGCTCGACAGAATCAGCCGAAGTATTCTTGACTTCTCAAATATGATAGATATTTTCGGCAGGCTCGGTGTTGAATTTTCATCTGCAACAGAAAAGTTTGATACAAGTACACCTATGGGCAGGGCAATGCTGAATATCTGTATAACCTTTGCTCAATTAGAGCGTGAAACCACGCAACAGCGAGTTAAGGATAATTATATTTCACGCAGTCAAAAGGGATTTTATATGGGCGGACCCGTTCCCGTAGGATTCAAAAAGGTTGACCTGACCATTGACGGCATCAAAACCGCTATGTATGAGCAGATACCTGATGAGGTTAAGCTCGTTAAAAAGGTGTTTGAAATGTATGCAGATGTGAATTATTCCAACGAGGATATTGCAAAGGCGGTTCGTGATATGCCTCCGGAATGCAGGCGAAACAGAACCGTTACAAGGGCGAGAATTCAGGACTTTATCAAGAATCCGATTTATGTCAAGGCGGATATAAATGTGTATAATTTCTTCAAATCAAAGGGTGTGAAAATCATCAATCCGCCCGAGGATTTCATCGGCACAAACGGCTGTTATCTTTACACAGGTGACAAGAAAACGAGAAAGCAGACCGACCTTTCTAATGCTGTTCTTGTGCTTGCACCGCACGAAGGGTTTATCGACTCTGATTTG
This sequence comes from Eubacterium sp., assembly GCA_029052085.1. GTDB lineage: Bacteria > Bacillota > Clostridia > Oscillospirales > Acutalibacteraceae > Eubacterium_R. The sequence goes on along the minus strand of JAIDJS010000039.1, from coordinate 2,354 downwards.
TGGATAAGGTGCAGAGAACGAGCACTTGACCAACAGCAGATTAAACGCAATCCAAAAGCGAAAAATACCTGGCTTGCAGGACTTGTTAAGTGCGGAAACTGCGGATATGCACTTGTTCGAAAAAATTATGTTAAGAAAAATATCAGCTATTTTCTATGTTCTCACAAGATGAATGATAATCTGTGCTGTGGGTGCGGAACGATTCACGCTGATGAGTTTGAAAAAATTATATTGCAGAAAATCAAGGAAAAACTGGCTGATTTTAAGGAGTTTGAACTTGCAGGTGTTACCGCCAACAATTCTAAAATAGAAGAATTAAAGGCACGGCAAATCGCAATAGACAATGAAATTAGCGAAACGGTTAAAAATGTTGCAGGGGCAAGCGAAACAGTAATGGCGTATATCAACGAAAATGTTGAACGGCTCCATAGTGAAAAACTGCAAATACAGGCAGAAATTCAAAGACTGGGTGAAAACAGATATTCGGCAAACGAAAAAATAATCTGTGATTTTGACAAATTTGATGAACTGCCCTTTGAGAGAAAAAGAGAGCTTGCAAATGCAGTAATCAAAAAAATCTATGCAACAAGTGATAAAATTGACATCATTTGGAACATATAGGCAAAAATACGGAGCAAGGCACACACCTTGCTCCATAAAAACACAAAAAGTTTACAAGATTGCGGTAGAGTATCACCGAATCTTTGGAAGTGAACAATTTCCCTTTCTCTCAGGAATTTAATTGGCTCAATTACATCCGGATCGTCAACCAATCTAAGAATATTATCGTACGTTACTCTCGCTTTCTGCTCCGCAGCAAGGTTTTCGTTTAAATCTGCTATCGGATCACCTGTACACTGAATGGAAGCTGCACTCCAAGGAAAGCCGCTTGCAGCAGTCGGGTAAACACCCGTTGTATGATCAACAAAATATGGAGCAAAGCCGCTTTCTTCAATCTGCTTTTCAGTAAGATTTCTTGTAAGCTGATGAACAATTGTGCCTATCATTTCCAAATGTCCAAGTTCTTCAACTCCTATATCGGTAAGCAAACCTTTTAATTCCGGAATCGGCATAGAATAACGCTGAGAAAGATATCTGAGCGATGCTCCGAGTTCTCCATCAGGTCCGCCATACTGACTTATTATGATATTTGCGGCAGCGGGGTCACAATGTTTTATATTTACAGGATATTGCAATTTCTTAACATAACTAAACATATATTTTCTCCTTTTTCATTAGGCTAAAACAAAACGAATTTTGCAGCCTTTTCATTATATTTTATGAAGCAGACCGAATATTGCTAATTGATTGACTTTTAGGATAATCAATTATATAATTTCATTAGACGGGAGGGATAATATGGTTTTGCTTGTTACAGGCGGTGCAGGATTTATAGGCTCTAACTTTATCTTTTATCAGCTTAAAAGCCATCCCGAAGACAGGATAATATGCCTTGATAAACTAACATATGCCGGAAACCTTGAAACGCTCAAGGACGTAAAAGGTCATCACAATTTCAAATTTATAAAAGCTGATATATGCGATAAAGCGGCTGTTGAAAAAGCATTTTCAGAGGAAAAGCCTGATATAGTTATAAACTTTGCGGCAGAATCTCATGTTGACCGTTCCATAAACGATACAGGCATTTTTCTGCAAACGAATATGATCGGCACACAGGTTTTGCTAGATGCCTGCAGAAAACACAATGTACACTTTCATCAGATTTCTACTGACGAGGTTTACGGCGATTTACCGATTGAAAGAACAGATTTGATGTTTACCGAAAGTACTCCTCTTAACCCCTCCTCCCCCTACTCTGCTTCAAAAGCAAGTGCCGATTTCATTACATTATCATATTACAAAACCTACGGACTGCCCGTTACCATTACCCGCTGTTCCAATAATTACGGAAGCTATCAGCATCCCGAAAAGCTTATTCCGTTAACAATTCTTTCGGCTCTTGCAAACAAACCTGTTCCTGTTTACGGAAACGGCAGTAATGTAAGAGATTGGATTTTTGTTAAAGACCATTGCAAAGCCGTTGATTCCGTTATCAGACACGGAAAAGCAGGCGAAATATACAATATCGGCGGCAGCAGTGAAAAAAGCAATATAGAGGTTGTCAGCAAAATTCTGGAAATTATGGATAAACCAAAATCCCTTATTACGTATGTTGCAGACAGACTGGGCCACGACAGACGATATGCAGTAGATTATTCAAAGATTGAAAAAGAACTTTTGTGGCAGCCAGAAACAGATTTTGACTATGGTTTGGAAAAAACAGTTGAATGGTATATACAAAATGAAGATTGGCTGAAAAGCGTAAAAAAATGAAAGTGCGGAATTTATAATCC
>JAIDJS010000038.1 GCA_029052085.1 Eubacterium sp. | reverse complement strand
TTGATAAACCTTGCCAACCTTGTGTTTTATAAATATTTTCCCTTTATTATTACTGAAACGGAAAAAATATTTTCAAATATAGATTTCAGTATTGATATCATTCTTCCTATCGGCATTTCGTTTTATACTTTTCAAGGAATTTCATATCTTGCAGATGTATATAAAGGCAAAATTGCCGCAGAAAAAAACTTTATTAACTTCAGCGTTTATATAGCTATGTTTGAACAGCTCATAGCAGGTCCTATCGTAAAATATGTTGATATTTCCGATAAGCTTAAACAAAGAAAAATAAAATCAGAAGATATCTGTAACGGATTTGGAACCTTTATTTTCGGACTGGGTCTTAAGGTTTTAATTGCAAACCCCTTAGGAAATCTATGGACAGATATAAAAACCATAGGATACGAAAGCATTTCTACACCATTGGCATGGATGGGAATTTTTGCTTTTTCATTTCAGATTTATCTTGATTTCTTTGGCTATTCCGTTATGGCAATCGGGCTTGGAAAGATGCTTGGCTTCAAAATTCCAAAAAACTTTGATCATCCGTATTTAAGCAAAACCATGACAGAGTTCTGGCGACGATGGCATATAACTCTTGGAACATGGTTTCGTGAATATGTTTATATTCCGCTTGGAGGAAACAGAAAAGGCAAATGCAGAACGATTCTGAATCTGCTTACCGTATGGCTGCTTACAGGAATATGGCATGGTGCAGGATACAACTTTATATTATGGGGACTTGTTACATTTTTACTCATCGTAAGTGAAAAATATCTTTTCGGAAAAGCTTTTCATCGTTATCCGATTATCGGACATTTATATATGATTGTTGCCATTCCTGTAACCTGGGCATTATTTGCTGTTGAAGATATAAATCAGCTTTGCATATTTTTTTCAAGACTTTTTCCTTTCATTGCAGAAAGTCCGTTTTCAGTTTTCAGATATGATTATTTAAAATATTTAGAAATGTATTACCCATTTCTTATTGCAGGTCTAGTGTTCAGCACAAAGCTTCCATATAACATATTAAAAAGAATAAAAAACAAAATCATTATATC
>JAIDJS010000037.1 GCA_029052085.1 Eubacterium sp. | reverse complement strand
TTCTTGTACCGCCTACAAACATAATAGCGGCACCAAGAGCTAACATCAGAATCATTCCCGAAACAGGGTTTTCAAGCGCAACAAGACCGCAGTACATTCCTATAAAAACAAGCGGAATAAAAATACCATAGGCAAAGGTATGAACCTTATTTCCGATTCGGCAGAAATAAGCAGAAAGAAAAACAATCAGTGCAAACTTTCCGACCTCTGACGGCTGAAAGGTTATGGGACCGATGGGAATATATCTTTTAAATTCATCGCCGCCTGCAGCCTGCATATCCGTATGATAAAACAATACGATTACAAGCAGACCGAATGCGCCGAAATACAATATATTTGCGTATTTTTTAAATATTTTATAATCAATCTTTGACATAACAAGCATTGCAACTACGCCCACAACAGCAAAGGCAGCCTGCTTTATAAAGAATGAATATGAATTTTCGCCGTTAAAATAAGCGGTTGGATAAGATGCTGACAGAAGCATAACAAGCCCGATTGCAAGAAGAATCATAACAAGAGCAAAATACGGAATATCAAAGCCGCCTAAAAGAATGAAATCGGAAAGCTTTGATTTATGAAATATTTCTCTTGAATTTTCTCTTTTTTTCTCTGATGAATGATTATCAGAAACTTCGTTGCCGTATCGCGGATAACGCATCGGCGGTGTCAATCTGTCTGCCATATAACAGCACCTCGTTAAAATAAATTCATTAAAATTCTGAGCCGAAATAAATTAAAGCGTAAGCGATTGCACAGCCTATTGCATTAACAATCGAAAATACAACGCAGATTTTCTTTTCCTTCCAGCCGCACATTTCAAAATGATGATGAATGGGAGCCATTTTGAAAATACGCTTACCATGTGTAAGCTTGAAATATCCAATCTGAATAATATCGCTCATTGTTTCGCAAACATAAACAATACCGATTGGAAGAAGAAGAACAGGACATTTCATACAATAACCCAGCGCAGCTACAAAGCCACCAAGGAAAAGCGAGCCTGTATCGCCCATAAAGGTTTTGGCAGGGTTCCAGTTCCAGCAAAGGAAACCGCAAACACCGCCGAGAAGCGCACCGGAAAGAATACCTAAGCCCGCAAACTGCTGGAAAAATGCAATTGCAATAAAGCAGATTGCAACGGTTGCAGTTACCGAAGAGCAAAGCCCGTCAATACCATCTGTTAAATTAACGGAATTTGTGCATCCATAGATTATTACAATAGATATAATCCAGAAAAGAACTGCAGTAAGAAAATTCTGTTCAAAATTGACTGTTCCGATAAAAGGAACATACCAAACTGTATTATGCGAAATCCAAAGAACAGCAACATATGCAATTGTAATCAGCATCTGACCGATTGACTTCTGCTTTGCGGAAAGCCCTTTATTTCTTTTAAATCTGATTTTAATAAAATCATCAAGAAAACCGACAATTCCACAGCCGACAGCAAGAAGAACACTTGCGGCAATAAGAATATTTTCCCTGTTCTTTACCATTGCGGAAAAATCCGTTTCAAGGCTTCCGCCTTGTGCAACAAATATTCCTGCGGAAACAATAACGGAAATTACAATTCCGATAATAAACATAAGACCGCCCATATTCGGGGTTCCCTGTTTTGACTTATGC
>JAIDJS010000367.1 GCA_029052085.1 Eubacterium sp. | reverse complement strand
AAACGAGGAATTTTTCATCGTTGATTAATAATATATCACAGGTCTTTATCATTTTCAAATTTTTCTTGAAAAAGTTTGGATTTACTCTTGACAAGTTGGTTAGTCTTTGCTAATATATACCTCGGTTAGGGAATTCTAACCACTTTTTAAAAACTTCGAGTTAGTTTAAACTATTGCTAAAAGAACGGAGTGATGTTTATGCCTTTAACTTTTGCAGACGCAGGTGAGGAAAATATTATAAAAAAAATCGGCGGCAAGCCGGAAGTGAAACAGCATCTTGAAAATCTTGGTTTTGTTGTTGGCTCAACTGTCAGCATTGTTTCCTCAATCGGCGGAAATCTGATTGTAAACGTCAAGAATTCCCGTGTGGCAATAAGCAGGGAAATGGCAAGTAAAATTATGGTATAGGAGGTTATACATATGAAAACATTGAAAGAAGCAAAGGTTGGAGAAACCTTAAGGGTTGTTAAACTCCACGGCGAGGGAGCTGTTAAGCGCCGTATAATGGATATGGGAATAACAAGAGGTGTTCAGGTTCATATTCGTAAGGTTGCGCCGCTTGGCGATCCGGTTGAAATAACGGTTCGCGGCTATGAGCTTTCCTTAAGAAAAGCGGATGCCGAAATGATTGAGGTAGAAAATATATAATTTTTGGGCAGGATGAATTCTTGCCCTATATATTGAAATGCAAGTTAGTTGACACTAATTAATGAAAGGACTTAAGAATATGAGTATTAAAATTGCCCTTGCAGGTAATCCGAACTGCGGAAAAACTACACTTTTTAATGCACTTACAGGCTCAAATCAGTTTGTTGGTAACTGGCCGGGTGTTACTGTTGAGAAAAAAGAAGGAAAATTAAAGAAGCATAATGATGTAATTATTACAGATTTGCCGGGTATCTATTCTCTTTCTCCGTATACATTAGAGGAGGTTGTTGCAAGAAATTATTTGATTTCCGAGCGTCCGGATGCTATTCTTAATATAGTAGACGGAACAAACCTTGAAAGAAACCTTTATTTAACAACGCAGTTAACAGAGCTTGGTATTCCTGTTGTTGTTGCTGTTAATATGATGGATGTTGTTAAGAAAAACGGCGACAAAATCAATATTGCTGAATTGTCAAGAGCGATTGGCTGTAAGGTTGTTGAGATTTCAGCACTGAAAGGAACCGGAATTATTGAAGCTGCCGAAGAAGCAATTCAGGCTGCTAATGGCGAGAAAACTATTCCGCAGCATAGCTTCAGCGGCTCTGTAGAGCATGCGCTTGCGCACATTGAAGAGGTAACGGTTCACGATATGCCTGAAGAACAGCAGCGCTGGTATGCAATCAAGGTTTTTGAAAGAGATGAAAAGGTTCTTTCTCAGCTTAATCTTGATAAGGATGTTCTTAATCATATCGAAAAAGATATTGAGGCTGCTGAAAATGAACTTGATGACGATGCGGAAAGCATTATTACAAACGAAAGATATATCTACATAGCATCAATTATCAAGGGCTGCTATAAAAAGAAAAATCAGAATAAATTATCAGCTTCGGATAAAATTGATAAGGTTGTTACAAACCGCTTTGCGGCTCTTCCGATTTTTGCTGTTATCATGTTCCTTGTTTATTATATTTCTGTTTCAACAATCGGCGGTTTTGTTACAGACTGGACCAATGACGGCTTGTTCGGCGATGGTTTCCATCCGCTTGGAATCGGTACAAGTGATTATGACGATGCAATGACAGAATATGCCATTGAAAATGTATGGACAGAGGATGTTGTTTCAACGGTTGATGCTGCTGTGAAAGCAGATGTTATCGGTGCTGATGACATTCAGGAAGCAATCAGTGAAGAAGATTTCGGCGCCTTTGATGAGGCTTACGGAAGCTACGGCGATTCACTTGCAGAGGCCGGCTATGATATTTCCGAAACAGTTGATGCTGCGCTTGAAGCTGATGGTGTTCCTGCAACAGAGGATTTCGGTGTCTGGTGGAGAGGTATTCCTGCTCTTGCTCAGGCAGGTCTTGATAAAATTAATTGTGCTGAATGGCTTTCAAGCCTTCTTGTAGATGGTATTATCGGCGGTGTCGGTGCTGTTCTCGGCTTCGTTCCGCAGATGCTTGTGCTCTTTATTATGCTTGCATTCCTTGAAAGCTGCGGATATATGGCCCGTATCGCTTTTGTGCTTGACAGAATTTTCCGTAAGTTCGGCTTAAGCGGTAAGTCCTTTATTCCTATGCTTATCGGTACAGGCTGCGGCGTTCCCGGTATTATGGCTTCAAGAACCATTGAGAACGACAGAGATCGTAAAATGACCATAATGACAACAACCTTTATCCCTTGCGGCGCGAAGCTTCCTATCATCGCAATGATTGCTTCCGCTCTGTTCAACAAGGCTTGGTGGGTTGCACCGAGTGCATATTTCCTTGGTATTGCGGCAATCATAATTTCCGGTATCATGCTTAAGAAAACAAAGATGTTTGCAGGCGATCCTGCTCCGTTTGTTATGGAGCTTCCTGCTTACCATTGGCCCACTGTCGGCAATGTTCTCCGTTCAATGTGGGAAAGAGGCTCCTCTTTCATCAAAAAGGCAGGAACAATTATTCTTCTTTCCTCTGTATTCATCTGGGCAGCTTCTGCATTCGGCGTTGTAGACGGTTCATTTACATTTGATCCTGAAATGGAGCTTGAATCAAGTGTTCTTGGTATGATCGGCAGTGCTGTATGCTGGGTATTCAAGCCAATCGGCTTTGGCACAATTAAGGCTACTGTTGCAACAGTAATGGGTCTTGTTGCCAAAGAAGAAGTTGTTGGTGTATTCGGCGTTCTTGATTTTGAGGGTATGACAAGGCTTGCAGGCTATTCATTCCTTATCTTCAACCTCCTCTGCGCTCCCTGCTTCGCTGCAATCGGTGCTATTAAGAGAGAGATGAACAGCGCTAAGTGGACTTGGTTTGCAATCGGTTATCAGTGTTTGTTTGCATATGCAATTTCACTTATTGTATATCAGCTTGGTATGCTCTTTACAGGCAGCGGAAGCATCATCGGCACAATCGTAGCTGCTATTATCATTGCATTTATGATTTATATGCTCGTTAAGCCTTATAAAGAGGATAATTCACTTAAAGTAAAAGTAAGAACTTCTAAAAAGAAGGAAACAGTTACAAAGTAAAGGAGAACCTTTTATGCTTGCTTTTTTAACTGAAAATTTGGCAACAATCATTATTGCGGTAATTGTTATCGGGATTCTGGCGGCTGTTATTGCTAAAATGATTAAGGATAAGAAAAAGGGCAAAACCTCCTGCGGCTGCGGATGTGAGAACTGCGCTGCATCGGAAATCTGCCATAAAAAAGATTAATAACTCAAAAAGGAAACCGGCAGGTGTTAACCTGCCGGTTTCCTTTTTTAAGAATTTTTTTGAGCAGCAACATTTTTTTCAGGCTCATAAAATATTGTTTTATTATAATTTACTATAGGGCGTAATTCATCTTTTCCTATACATACATATATAG
>JAIDJS010000366.1 GCA_029052085.1 Eubacterium sp. | reverse complement strand
TCATCAGGGATTACTGCGTAATCATAGACAGCAACTTGAAATTATCATCAAAACCGAAAGTTTACATTCTTGTGCCTACTCCACTGTTTGAGGTCATAGGAAAAGTAATGTGGCAGCTGAGAAAAGACATCATGACGGATGAGGTTTATCCATCCGTTAAAGAAATTGCAGAAAAAAAGAGCCTTTCCCTTATAGATATGAGCAAAGCATTTGAAAACGAAGGAAAACTGTTTTCAGACGGCGTTCATCCGAACAGTAAGGGAAGCAAAAAATTTGCCGAAATTGTATATAAAGCAATAAAATAACTGTAAAGTAAAACGCCTTTCCATCCGGAAAGGCGTTTTGTTTACCAAACATTAATTTGTATTATATGAAGTCCAACCGGCTCAGCTGAGGTATAATCACTGAGCAAAACCATATAGGCATCACGGGTATGGGCAGCAATCAACGGTTCTCCGTTTTCAAAGCCTGTTACAAGAAGAGTATGGTAAAACTCTGTGCCATTATGAAGCTGAATAAAATCGCCTGTTTCAAGATTACCGATATCCTCATTTACTGCAACAGGACCTACACTGTTATTCGTTGTTATAAAACGATGAAAATACTGCGCTCCGCTCCAGGCAGCAGCCCTATCATCAGAATTAATGTAATACCAGCCGGTATCCTTCGTATAATTCATAACATTACAGCCGGCAAAAAGACACTGTGAAGCAAAGTTTGTACAGTCTCCGCCCACTCCGTCAAAATCATAATAGGCAGGGTTTCTGTTCATAGCCCACTTCTTTGCATATTCAACAGCGTTATTTCTGTTATATGGTACGGTTCTCATATCATTCCCTCTTTCTGCATTCATTATATGCAACAGGGAAGCACAGTATTAATATAAATCTATCCGTTTTTTTGTTTAAATCGTTAGTGTAAAGTAAAAACCTTTCCAAAGGGACACCCTGCATAAAGAATAATTGCTAAAAAATATGGAGAATATGGCAAACTGCTGCGTTAAAATTATAGTGAGGGCGGCAGCCCGCCCTATAATTTATGCCTTGCATTTTATCCATCTCTCCTATTTTTTAGTGCAAAGCAGTTTAAATAAACTGATTTTGTTCAGATTAAATTAATAAATCTCGGTGCATACGAAAGTATGCACCGAGATTTTTAATTCTTAGATGGGCAAAATCAGAAAATTTAAACCAAATACTTCTTTACGTAGGGTGTCCCTACAGAAAGGCTTTTAATCATTTATGGTCTGTATGCGCCTGTTTTACAAACTTCAATCTGTTTGATATAAGGCTCTTTTCTACATTCTTCAATAACCAATTTTAATGTATCCGTTTCAACAGGCTGATTGAAAATTGCAATTTTTGAGAAGCCGACAACCGTTCCGTTATAAACACATTCATTACCGGCATATATGCTGAATTTTTCAATACGCTGTGATTTGGTTGTATCCTCTGAAAAACGTATACGGTCTACAGATTGCTTTTCAAACGATATGTTAACAGTCATTTTGTCATCAGACACTGTATAACTGCTTTCGATAACACAATCATCCTCTTTTCTCAGCCATTCCCCCATTTCCTTTAAACGGCGGACATCTTTTTTGGAAAACTGCCCTTTTCTGTTTGGAGGGATATTGAGGATAAGCAGACAGTTGCTTCCGACAGAGCCGTAATATATACTCATTAATTTACGGAGCGATTTCAGTGTTAAGGTCTGAAAAGGATGGTAATACCAGCCAAGCCTTATTGAAACATCAACCTCGGCAGGATACCACATAAATTCATCATAATTCGCAAGGAATTTCCTTGAACCCATATACTTTATCATAACATCCTGACAGCGCTTCTGGAATTTCTTCATATCATCATCCTGCTGGCAGTTTTCAGCAATATTCTGAAGCTCATACTGAAATTTCGGAACAACATTCCATTCACTTTCCCTTGCCTTTCCGCTTTCGTTTCCTACCCAGCGGACATCGGGAGCACAGCCGGACATTACGATATTCGGCTGAAGCTTAACGGCAGTTGCCCAGATCCTTTCAAAATCATATTTCTGCTTTGGCATACCATCTGCCGATGAACCGCATGCACCATCCAGCCAAAGCATAAAGATTTCGCCGTAATTTGTTAGAAGCTCTGTTAGCTGTTCTATATAAAAATCATTATACGCATCCGTTGAATAAAGCGGGCTGTTTCTGTCCCACGGAGAAAGATAAACTCCGAATTTAAGCCCGTATTTTTTACAGGACTCGGCAACCTCACGAACAACATCGCCCTTGCCGTTTTTATATGGACTGTTTCTGATGCAATGCTCTGTTGTTTTCGTTTGCCAAAGACAGAACCCATCATGATGCTTGCAGGTTAAAACAACGCCCTTCATTCCTGCCGCTTTTATTGCCTCGCACCACTGATCTGTATCCTGAGCCTTTGGATTGAAAACAGACGGGCTTTCTTTTCCGCTTCCCCATTCCTTATTTGTAAAGGTGTTTACGGAATAATGCACAAAGGCATAATACTTCATATCCTGAATAATTAACTGGCGTTCATTCGGAACGATTGAAGTATATAAATCAATTCTTTCTGCTTCTGTCATATCTTTAGACTCCTAACTTTACTTCTGCTTTTCATCCGCTTTCTTCTGAGCCTTTGCGGCTTTCAGCTTTTCGCCATAGCTCTTCACTGAACCGAAAAGCTTTGCCCACTGAAAAACCGTCTCAGGCTTATAAAGATATTATAGTATAAAACATCTTTATTAGAAAGCTATAATAAAGCAGATTGAATACACAAATCGGAAATCACAGCCTTTTTATATAGCAGACCGATTATCAAAAAACAGAGATACTGCTAAATACAGCACCTCTGCTAAAACTAATTTGATGTTTTATTTGTAAAGCGGACCATAGGCAGCACAGGCACGATAATCGGCAGCTTCTGCATCCTCAGTTCCAAATGCAGACCAAGCGTGCGGGCGGAATATCTTTTCCTCAGGCACATTATGCATATTAACAGGAATGCGAAGCATGGAAGCAATCGTAATTAAATCCGCACCTACATGACCATAAACCGTTACGCCGTGATTTGCGCCCCAATTTGCCATAACACTGTAAACGTCCTTAAAGGCACCCTTACCTGTAAGCCTTGGAGCAAACCATGTTGTAGGCCACGTTCTGTCTGTTCTGACATCAATGGTATTATGAATTTCATCCGGTAAATCAGCTGTATATCCCTCTGCAATCTGAAGTACAGGACCAATACCATCAACAATATTTACACGAAGCATTGTAACCGGCATTTCGGCACGGCATCTGAAATGGCTTGAAAAACCGCCGCCGCGGAAATATTCATAATTTGCCCTGCACCAATCTGTTGCGTCAAGGCAAGCCTTGATATCATCATCCGTCATTTCCCAGAACGGCTTCATACAAGGCTCATTTTTGCTGTTTCTTGAAGCACCGCTGCCATCCAGAGCTGTTGCACCCGAATTGATAAGATGTATAAAGCCGTTTTCGGCAACACCGCTTGGCTTCATACCCGTAACACGCTCGCATGCTTCAGGACTCCAGTATGTACGAACATCATGGAAGCAGGGAGCTGTTCCCGTTACCAATGTTCCGAGCATCATAGCCGTACCGTTTAATGTATCATTTTCAGTTGCAAAAGGAGTAGGCGCCTTTCTTCCGTTCCAATCGAATGTTGAAGCCATTATTGCTTCTGAAAAATCTGCATTCGGAAGCCAGTCTGTCCAGTTTCTCTGACCCTGGAAGCCGCCTGCAACGGCATTTTTGCCGAGTGCTTCCTCATGCCAGCCCATTTCATCCAGCTTTTTGTTTCCGTAAAGGATATCACGCATAACCATAGTCATTTTCGAAATGAATA
>JAIDJS010000365.1 GCA_029052085.1 Eubacterium sp. | reverse complement strand
TCAGCAGATTTGGTAAGCTCGTTTTCAGGGATAAGACCAACGGATAAAAGAACCGTGTCGCAGTCAAAATGAATTTAGGTGCCTTCAATAGGCTTTCTGTCTGCTCCAACCTTTGCTATGGTTACGCCCTCAACGCGGTTTTTGCCTTCAATATCGGTAATTGTATGTGAAAGATAAAGCGGAATATTGAAATCATCAAGGCATTGAACAATGTTTCGCTGAAGTCCGCCTGAATACGGCATAAGCTCAACACAGGCAAGCACCTTTGCTCCCTCAAGTGTCATACGGCGTGCCATAATTAATCCGATATCTCCGGAGCCTAAAATAACAACCCTTTTACCTACCATATGTCCTTCAATGTTTACAAATCTTTGCGCAGCTCCTGCCGTTAAAACGCCTGCCGGTCGGGTGCCGGGAATAGAAATAGCACCTCTTGTTCTTTCACGGCAGCCCATTGCAAGCACAATCGCTTTAGCGCTTAAAATCTGATAACCGTCTTTTGTGTTTACACAGTGAACCTTTTTTTCCTTTGTAAGTTCAAGCACCATCGTGTCGGTTAAAACCTTAACATTGGTGTCCTTAAGCATATCAATAAATTTTCCTGCATATTCGGGACCGGTAAGCTCCTCTTTAAAATAATGAAGTCCGAATCCGTTGTGAATACACTGATTTAAAATGCCGCCGAGCTCTTTATCTCTTTCGATAATGATGATGTTTTTCAGCCCGTTTTCATATGCGCTGAGTGCTGCTGCCAGTCCTGCAGGTCCTCCGCCGATAACGATTAAATCATACATTATTTCTTCCTCCCGTTCTTTGTTGGCTCAGTAAGTATATAGCTTCCTGTATTATCCTGAAGAATATTTTCATATTCTGTATTTTTATATTTAGCCATAATTTCAAGAATTTTAGGTCCGCAGAAGCCGCCCTGACATCTGCCCATTCCCGATCCGGCTCGTCTTTTGATTCCGTCAAGTGAAACAGGCGGAATAGGGGAGTTGAGCGCAGCGATAATTTCGCCCTCTGTTATGGTTTCACAGCGGCAGAT
>JAIDJS010000364.1 GCA_029052085.1 Eubacterium sp. | reverse complement strand
ATATATTACTTATACTTTCTTTTACGAGCAGCCTCGCTCTTCTTTTTACGAGCAACTGATGGCTTTTCATAATGCTCTCTTTTGCGAACTTCCTGAATAATACCATCACGAGAAGTCTGACGCTTAAAGCGGCGAAGTGCGCTATCAAGAGTCTCATTATCTTTGATTTTAACCTGGCTCACTTAATTCCCTCCCTCCGACCTGTCTGTCAGGGGTATTTGAATACGCTTTCATATTCTGCGAAGATTATATACAAATAAATTTAAAAAGTCAAGTATTTTATCAAATTATGTATAAATATGTTTATATTTTTAAATTTCGTGATACATTTTTGTGATTATTTTTTAGTTGTTGAGCCGAAGCCGCCGTCGCGAATACCATCCGTTTCATCATCAAAGGTAATTCCGAACGGAAGAAAAATACCCTGCGCAAAGCCATCTCCGCTTCCAAGCGCAACAGTATGACCGTCATCATGTGCATCGCAGGAAAGCTTTATCATAATATGTCCTTCATTTGATGAATTATAATAATCCGCATCAATAATACCAACGGTATTATCAAGCTGAATTCTGTGCTTAAAACCAAGCCCTGAGCGAGGATAGATTTTAAGAACCCATCCATCATTGATTTTTGAACGGATACCCGTCGGAATAAGAACGGATTTGCCCTTTTCTATTTTAATATCGGCAGGCGCAAAGAAATCATAGCCCGCTGAGCCTGTTGTTGCTCTTTTTGGCATTTTTATTGCATCATAAACAGCCTGAACATCCTCCGTTTCCGGAAAGTTCTTTTTCCATGCCTTTTCAAACTGCGCAAAGCTTACCTTTTCAAAAGCAGCAATTTTTTCCATAAGTAACACCTCTTTAAAATTTATACTTTTATTGTAGCATAATAAGATATATATAGACAAGCATTATTTTTGCCTTCCCCTTGAGGGGAAAGGGGACCGCTTGCGGTGGATGAGGTGTCTTATTCCTAAAAAAACTTATTTACACCTCATCAGTCAACTTCGTTGCCGGCTTCCCCCCTCAAAGGGAAGCCTGATAAAAGCCAAAGGACATTCCTTTCGGAACGCCCTTTGACTTTTGATGGGGTTTTAAATTATGTGAAGCAATGAAGAATTATAGGCTAATTAATGTCAGTATTCTTTCACTGCTTCATATCCGCTTTCCTTTTACGGGAAGCAAATAAGCATTTTAATTCTGAGGTGCGGCATAATGCGCCTGAACCTCTGCCGGAAGCTCATCATACTGAACCTCTTTCCAATCAACAACGCCCTGAACAGGCTTTACGGATAAACAAATAAAGGCATCTTCCTTTAATTTCTTTTCCGTTCCGAATTTTACAGTATTCGGTTTCCCTTTTTCATCATAGGAAACCAGCTTATATGAATAGCTCATACCGCCGTTAAAATCAATAACGCCGCCGTTAGACTCTATCTGTTCAACCTTGCTGTTATCAATCTGCGTATAATAATAGCCTGCATCTGAATAAAACTTAATACCAAAGCAAGCTATAGCAGCAGCAATAACTGCTACAATTCCTATGCCGATAAATTTCCTGCTTTTCATTTTAACACCTCTTTACGTAATATCCTGCTTTAGTGTTTCAATAATAGAATCCTTCTTTATCTTTTTAACAGAATAAAGCATTGAGAAACCGATAATCAGGAACACCGCAAGAATAACACAGGCATACAAAATAAAATCAACTTCAAACGGAACATCGCCTCTGGCAATCATTTTATTTAGTCCGAAGCTGATAAGAAGGCTTAACGGAACGGAAACGATAAGTGCATTCAAGCCATAAAAAAGACTTTCAAGGCAAACCATTTTATAGAAGCCCTTTTGCGTAGCACCGACTGATTTGAGCATTGCAAATTCCTTGCGCCTTAATGCGATGCTTGTTGAAATAGTATTGATTATATTTGCTGCCGTTATCATTGTTATAAGCGTAATAAAGCCGTAAACAAATACCTGAAGAACAAAAAGAATGGTATTGATGGATTCCAGATTTTCTGCCACATCATAAATACTTGCCTGCAATCCGTTATCATCACTGTATTGTGAAATCTTTTCAGCAACATCCTTATGATTATCTGTTACAACAACCAGATTGGTCCAGGTTTCATTATAAACATCTGAAGTCACATTATGAATTGCACTATACGGAGCATATGCAGCAAAATAATTCTTAGGAACCAGAGAGAACAATTCATTATCGGATTTATAATCAACGAGATTTTCCACCTGATAATAAAAAATCATTTCATTTCCGTCATCATCCGTATTCCAAAACCATTCCATTCTGCTTCCGATTGCTTTGTCATTGAAAACACCTGAGCCACCTGTTTTTCTGCTTAAATTGTTCAGAAGAACAATTTTCAGGCTGTTATTTTCAACATTATAATAAGGCTTATAATCAATACCGCTGTCTTCACAAAGCTTATTGAACATGTCATCCTCAATGCCAAAAAGCATCATCGTTTTATTTGACTGCCATAAATTTTTATAAGCATTTGTCAAAGTTTCATCAGAACCAAGCGCATTTTCATAATCAGCAGGATAATCCTTGCCTAAGAACAGCTGTGAGCTATCAAGGCCATACGCATCATCAACATTATCCATATCAAGAATTGCCTTCTTAAGTTCATCCATATCATCATATTTACAGTTAACCTGAATCTGATAAGGAACATCCATATCATTATTTACTC
>JAIDJS010000363.1 GCA_029052085.1 Eubacterium sp. | reverse complement strand
TGGAAAACTTACAAATTATTTACTTATTTTTATGTAATAACAACAAAAACTATGAACGAATTTTTTAAAATCAACATAAAATTTGACAAATAACAAAAAGTATTGTACACTATTTACAAACAAATAAATATATAATGAGGGATTTTTATGAAAATTTATGAAGCTAAAGATATAAGAAATGTTGCTGTTGCAGGTCATGCCTCAAAAGGTAAGACTACTTTAACAGAAGCTATGCTTTATATTGCGGGAGCAACCGAAAGAATGGGCAAGGTTGCAGATGGCAATACCGTAACGGATTATGATTCCGAGGAAAAGAAGCGCACCCTTTCAACCTCAAGCGCTGTTGCCCCTGTTGAATATAATTCAAAGAAAATTAATTTTATTGATACACCCGGTCTTTTTGATTTTGCAGAGGGAGCTGCCGAGGGTTTAAGAGCGGCTGAAACGGCAATTATTGTTGTATCCGCACGTTCGGGTCTTGCTGTCGGCGCTGAAAAAGCGTTCAAAAATGCAGGCTCAAGAAGAATGGCAAGAATTATTGCAGCATCTAAAATGGATGATGAAAGAGCAGATTTTTATAAATCCTTTAATGGTATGGTTGCCAAGTTCGGTACTATGGTCTGCCCGATTGTTGTTCCTGTTATTTCAGATGGTAAGGTTGCTGCCTATTACAGTATGATTGATGATACAACATATTCTTATCAGGGCACAAATGTAGCCTTTGTTGATGCTGTTCCTGATGATGTTCCTCGTTTTGAAGCAATCAAAGAGGTGTTCAACGAGGCTGTTGCAGGAACAGATGAAGAGCTTATGGAAAAATATTTCGGCGGCGAAGAGCTTACAAGAGAGGATAAAATCAAGGGGTTAAAAATCGGTGTTAAGGACGGCTCAATTATTCCTGTTTTCGCATTAAGCGGTGCAACAGGGGAAGCATGCGATCTTCTTCTTGATTTCATTGCTGAGATTTGCCCGTCACCCGAAGCTGAATATGCAATCAGCAATGATGAGCCGGTTGAACTTTCCGCTGATGCAAACGGACCTCTTGCGGCTGTCTGCTTTAAAACAGTTGCCGACCCGTTTATCGGTAAGCTTTCCTTCTTCAAGGTTGTAAGCGGTAAAATTACACCGTCTACTGTTCCGTATAATGCAAATACGGGCAAAGAGGAAAAGCTTGGAAAAATTGTTAATATGTTCGGCGCAAAGCAGCTTGATGCTTCTGAAATCACGGCGGGCGATATCGGCGCTGTTGTTAAGCTTTCCGGTTTCGGTACAGGGGATACAATGTGTTCCGCTTCAAAGGTTGTTAAGCTTGATGGTGTAGCAACGCCGAATCCAACCTATGCAATGGCAGTAAACGCAGTTAAAAAGGGCGATGAAGAAAAAATTGCAAACGGTCTTTCAAGACTTTCCGAGGAGGATCCAAGCCTTAAATTCTATACCAATCATGAAACCCATCAGCAGATTATCAAAGGGCTTGGCGAACAGCAGCTTGATGTTGTTGCCGCAAGGCTCAAGGCAAAGTTTGCCGTTGATGTGTCCCTTTCCGTTCCGAAGGTTGCATATCGTGAAACCATTACTATGAAGGTTTCTGCGCAGGGCAGGCATAAAAAACAGAGCGGCGGCCACGGCCAGTTCGGCGATGTATTCATTGAGTTTGAACCATTTGATTGTGAAAAGCTTGAATTTGCCGAAAGAGTTGTCGGCGGTGCTGTTCCGAAAAACTTTTTCCCTGCTGTTGAAAAGGGATTGAATGAATGTATGGACAGAGGTGTGCTGGCAGGCTATCCTATGGTAGGCGTTAAGGCAACCCTTTTTGATGGCTCTTATCATCCTGTTGACAGCAGCGAAATGAGCTTTAAAATGGCGGCTGCAATTGCATTTAAAGAGGGCATTTCAAAGGCTATGCCGATTATTCTTGAACCTGTTTCAACCGTTAAGGCGCTTTGCAATGATGAGGTTATGGGCGATATTATCGGCGATATCAATAAACGCCGCGGCAGAGTGCTTGGTATGACACCTGCAGGCGATGGAATGCAGGAAATTCTTGCTGAGGTTCCGGATGCCGAAATGACAACCTTCTCAACCGCTATGCGCCAGATAACACAGGGCAGAGGCTCGTTTGAAGCTGAATTTGCACGTTATGAACGCTGCCCTGAGCATATTGCGCAGAAAATAATTGCTGAAAGTAATCAGAATTAGTGGAAATATTTTTATATTAGTGGTAAAATATAAGGGACGGATTATACCGTTCCTTATGTTTTTTGAAGGATTGATGTTATGAGAAAAATTTTAACCGAAATAAAAAAGTATTCAATAATT
>JAIDJS010000362.1 GCA_029052085.1 Eubacterium sp. | reverse complement strand
TTACAAAATAGTTACAAAAGCCTTAGCTAAATTTCACATAGATTAAAAGATTACAATTGTGTTACAATCTAAACTGTCCCAAAGAGAAAGGCATCCGCCAATCAAATTGAGAGGAAGTTTTTATGAATAAAATTTTTAAAAGAATCATTCTTGGCATTATAACATGTATAATGATACTAACATTATTTCCAACAGCAGTTCTTGCCGGAGAAAATGATTTTGAACCAAGATTATCAGCACCATCAAGCGGCAATCCGTATTATAACAGAAGCCTCAATATTTATTCAAAACAGGGCTATGGAATGCCGAACTGCACCGCTTATGCTTACGGACGAATTTATGAAATAACCGGCGAAGCTCCTCTTATCAAATCCGGAAACGCAGGAAGCTGGTGGTTTACCAATAAACGAAATGACTATTACGAATACGGCAGCGAACCAAAGCTGGGAGCCATTGCCTGCTGGAGCGGTCATGTTGCCGTTGTTGAAGCAATAGACGAAAATACAGTTACTATCTCCGAATCACATTGGCGCGGCAGATATTTCAATACAAAAACCTTCAGCAATCCTAACAGCGCATACCGCCAGACCTTCTATGGCTATATTTACGCTTCGGACGCTGTATTGGCTGAAGAACCTGTTTACAGCTATACGCAGGAAATACCTGAATTTGCTGAGGTTCCCTGTAATCCTTTTTCGGAAACAGAATTAACACCTATCGAAAACGAGCCTGTTCTTCTTATGAACAGCCTTATGATTACAAACGCCGTTAGTTAAATGTAAATATAATTTGTTATATTAGAGCATATGATTTATTTCATATGCTCTTTCTTTACATTATTAGCAGCATTTGCGGCATCAATAGCACTTTTATGAACAAACTGCTAATTTTTAGAAATTTTTTCAAAAAAGTGTTGACAAAATGAATTATTGGATATAATATAATTACAGTAGTTAGCACTCGTGATGTTAGAGTGCTAATCCGCAAAAGGATGGTGAAAAACTTGATAGGAGAGCGACGGGCTGCAATCTTAAGCATTATTATTGACAGCTATATTAAAACAGGCGAGCCAATCGGCTCAAAAACTCTTGCAAGTTTACTTCCCTACCGAATTTCAAGCGCAACTATAAGAAACGAAATGGCTTATCTTTCCGAACTTGGCTTTTTGGAACAAATGCACACCAGCGGCGGAAGAATACCCAGCAAGGCTTCTTACAGATATTATGTAAACAATCTTTTAACTCCGAAAGAATTAACCGACTACGAAAAAACACTTATTACAGAAAAGCTTTCGATTAATGCAGGAGATCCCGAAAGACTTTTGCACGATGCAACCGCCTTGCTTGCGGAAGCAACAAACTGCGCTGCATTCTGCAACACAATAAAAGATGAATACGACAGCGTTCAGGGTGTTGATTTGATACCTGCCGGAAACGGAAGAGCAATGCTTGTAATGCTTACAGTAGGCGGAAAAATCAAATCCTCTGTTTGCAGATTGGACTGCCCTGTTGATGATAACTTCAAATCTCTTTTCTATTATATTATGTCGGAATATTTCATCGGCACTCCGCTTACAGAGGTTAACATTGGGCTTATTCAAAGCACAGTGCCTGTTTTAGGAACAAAAGCATTTGATATGCTGCCTGTTTTAACAAGCCTTTGCTCTCTTTGCAGAGAGGCATCCGAAAGCACGGTATTTATCGAGGGCGAAACAAATTTATTTTCGCATGAGGAGCTTGGAAACAGTGTTTACAGACTGTTATCTTTTCTTGCTGCCAAAGACCATTTAAAGCAGCTTATGGAAACCTATTCAAAATTCGGCAAGGAAACAGAGCTTTTAATCGGCGATGAGAATTACCATTATGAATTAAAAAACACAACAACCGCACTTGCAAAATTCAATTACAACAACAGCCAGACGGCAGTATTAGGCATTATAGGCTCAACAAGAATAGATTATTCCTCTATTCTTCCGCGAGTTGAATATATAATGAAAACAGTTAAGGAATTTCTCCAAAAGGGAGGCGTAACATTTGAGTAAAAAAGAAAAAGAAAATCTTGAAGCTGAAGAAGCTGTGAAAGAAGAAGCAGCCACCGAGGAAAAGGTAAACGAAGCTGCAGAAGAAAACACTGCGGAAAAGGAGCTTTTCGACACAAAGGATCAGCTTTTAAGAATCACGGCTGAATATGCAAATTTCAGAAAGCGAAGCGAAAAGGAAAAGCAGGATGCTTATGTATTTGCAAAATCAGAAACCATCAAGGAGCTGCTGCCTGTTATAGACAATCTTGAAAGAGCGCTCGCGAGTGAGAGCGAGGACTATGACAGCTTAAAAAAAGGCGTTGAAATAACATTTAACAGCCTTGTAGACACGCTTGGAAAATTAGGTGTTGAAATCTTCGGAGCACCCGGAGAGGAATTTGACCCGAATCTTCACAACGCAGTAATGCACATTGAAGATGAAAATTATAAAAACGGAGAAATCGTTGATGTATTCCAGAAAGGATACAAAATAAACGATAAAATAATCAGACCAGCTATGGTTAAATCAGCAAATTAAATCAGGAGGAAATTTACAATGGGAAAAATTATTGGTATTGATTTAGGTACAACAAACAGCTGTGTAAGCGTTATTGAAGGCGGCGAGCCGGTTGTAATCGCAAACGCAGAAGGCGCAAGAACAACTCCGTCTGTTGTTGCATTCAGCAAGGATGGAGAAAGAATGGTTGGTAATGTTGCAAAGCGTCAGGCAATTACCAATCCGGAAAAAACAATCAGCTCTATTAAAAGACATATGGGCTCGGATTATAAGGTTGATATTGACGGCAAGGCATTCACACCGCAGGAAATTTCAGCTATCATTCTTCAGAAGCTTAAAGCAGATGCAGAAAGCTACCTTGGCGATACTGTAACAGAAGCAGTTATCACAGTTCCTGCATATTTCACTGATGCGCAGCGTCAGGCTACAAAGGATGCAGGAAAAATCGCAGGACTTGAGGTTAAGAGAATTATCAACGAGCCGACAGCTGCTGCACTTGCATTTGGTATAGACAAGGAAGATGACCAGAAGGTTATGGTTTACGACCTTGGTGGCGGCACATTCGATGTATCTATCATTGAAATGGGCGACGGTGTTCAGGAAGTTCTCGCAACAGCCGGCAACAACAGCCTCGGCGGTGATGACTTTGACAAAAAGGTTATGAATTGGATTGTTGATGAATTCAAAAAATCAAACGGCATTGACCTTTCAGCAGATAAAATGGCTATGCAGCGTGTTAAGGAAGCTGCTGAAAAAGCAAAGATTGATCTTTCAGGTATGACTACTGCCCAGATTTCACTTCCGTTCATTACAGCGGATGCTACAGGTCCTAAGCATCTTGAATTAACCCTTTCAAGAGCTCAGTTTAATCAGATGACAGCTGACCTTGTAGAAGCAACAATGGGTCCTGTTCGTCAGGCTATGAAGGACAGCGGACTTTCAATGGGCGAAATTGATAAAGTTCTCCTTGTAGGCGGTTCAACAAGAATCCCTGCTGTTCAGGAGGCTATCCAGAAGTTCAGCGGAAAAGAGCCTTTCAAGGGCATCAATCCGGATGAATGCGTAGCTATGGGTGCTGCACTTCAGGGCGGTGTTCTCGGCGGAGATGTTAAAGGACTTCTCCTTCTTGATGTTACTCCGCTTTCACTTGGTATTGAAACAATGGGCGGCGTAAACACCGTTATCATTGAAAGAAACACAACAATTCCAACCAAGAAATCTCAGATTTTCTCAACGGCTGCAGATAATCAGACCTCTGTTGAGGTTCATGTTCTTCAGGGAGAAAGAGAGTTCGCCAAGGATAATAAGACATTAGGTATGTTCCATCTTGACGGCATTCTTCCTGCACGCCGCGGTGTGCCGCAGATTGAGGTTACATTTGACATTGATGCAAATGGCATTGTTCATGTATCAGCTAAAGATTTAGGCACAGGCAAGGAGCAGAACATCAGCATTACAGCTTCTTCAAACATGAGTAAAGAGGACATCGAAAAAGCTGTTAAGGAAGCAGAACAGTTTGCTGACGAAGATAAGAAAAAGAGAGAAGCCGTTGATCTTAAAAACGGCGCTGAGCAAATGGTTTATCAGACAGAAACTCTTCTTTCCGAAAACGGAGATAAATTCAGCGCTGATGACAAGAGCGCTCTTGAAACCAAAGCAGAAGCACTGAAGGAAGCTCTTAAGGGCGACAATCTTGATGCTATCAAAACAGCCGAAGAGGATTTACAGACTAAATTCTACGAGGTTTCTCAGAAGCTTTATCAGGCAGCACAGGCTGCTCAGGGTGCAGACCCTGCAGCGCAGCAGGCTTCTGACAACGGTGCCGATTATACAGACGCAGACTATACTGAGGTTGAAGACAACTAATAAAAAGCAATAAACAACACAAAAGGTATCCCGTTCATTTCTGCACGGGATACCGCATTTAAATAACTTACTTACGGAGGCAATTATGCCCGAAGAAAAAAGAGATTATTATGAGGTGCTTGGTGTTCAGAAAAGTGCCTCTTCGGACGAGATAAAAAAAGCATAC
This sequence comes from Eubacterium sp., assembly GCA_029052085.1. GTDB lineage: Bacteria > Bacillota > Clostridia > Oscillospirales > Acutalibacteraceae > Eubacterium_R. The sequence continues at coordinate 1,679 of JAIDJS010000362.1, read as the reverse complement.
AGAAAAACAGCAAAGAAATATCATCCCGATCTTAATCCCAATGACAAGGTTGCAGAAGAAAAATTCAAGGAATGCAACGAGGCGTACGAGGTGCTGTCAGATCCCGATAAAAAAGCAAGATACGATCAGTTCGGCTTTGCAGGTGTTGACCCCAACTACGGTGCAGGCCAGGGAGGCTATGGCGGCGGCTTCGGCTTTGACGGAGATATTGATCTTGGAGATATTTTCTCATCATTTTTCGGCGGCGGTGGCGGCTTTGGAGGCTTCGGCGGCTCCGGAAATCCAAATGCTCCGAGAAAAGGCAGAGATATTCAGATTCAGCTTACGCTTACATTTGAAGAAGCAGCTAAGGGATGCAAAAAAACGGTAGATGTACCAAGAGTAGAAAGCTGCAGCGAATGCGGCGGAACAAGCGCTGCAAAAGGAACAAGCCCTAAAACCTGCCAGCATTGCGGCGGCAGAGGTGTTATAAATGTTCAAAGCAGAACCGCATTCGGTGTTATGAATACACAGCGTGCCTGCCCAGATTGTAACGGAACGGGAAAAATTATTGAAACACCCTGCCAGAAATGTGCAGGCAAAGGAAAAGTACGCCGCAAAAACAAAATTGATGTTACAATACCTGCCGGAATTGACAACAACCAGATTGTAAGCATGCGAGGTATGGGCGACGCCGGCTCAAACGGCGGACCTGCAGGAGATTTAAAGATTGTTATCAGAATCAAACCGCATAAGTATTTTGAACGCGACGGCTTTAATGTCTGGTTTACACAGCATGTTTCATTTGTTGATGCAACACTTGGCGCAGAGCTTCAGGTACCAACCCTTGACGGCGCCGTGAAATACAATATGCCTGCAGGAACACAGCCCGGCGAGGTATTCAAGCTTAAAAACAAGGGTATTGACCGGCTGAATTCATTTGGAAAGGGCGATGAATTCGTAAGAATTGTAGTTGACATTCCAAAGAATATTACGAACGAGCAAAAAGAGCTTCTCCGCCAGTTTGATACAGGCAATACAGCAAAAAATGCCGACAAGGATAAGGAAAGCTTTTTTGACAAATTCAAGAAAAAATGATATAAAATATAGGTGGTAAAAAACCACCTATATTTTTTTACTTAATAATCGTTAGGAAATCACTATGTTTAAAGCACTATCTCATTTCATAACCATCACAAAACACAGACATTTCGTTTTAAAACATTGTATTAAAGCAGGAATCCCCGTTCAGGGATTTAAGCACGATTTATCGAAATACTCCCCTACCGAGTTCATTCCGGGCGCAAAATACTATGTAGGCATAAAATCCCCAAATGAAATCGAGAGAGAAAAAAAGGGGTATTCCGCGGCATGGCTTCATCACAAGGGCAGAAACAGACACCATTACGAATACTGGATGGATTATAATTCAAAAACCAAGCGAATGGAGCCTATTAAAATGCCTGTAAAATATCTGAAGGAAATGTTTTGTGACAGAGTTGCCGCAAGCAAAATTTATCAGGGCAAAAATTATACAGAGGAACATCCGCTTCAATACTTTGAAAACGCAAAAGCAAGAATACAGATTCATCCCGAAACATCAGTAGAGCTTGAAAAGCTTCTTATCATGCTCAAGGAAAAGGGAGAAAAAGCAACCTTCCGTTATTTAAGAGATTTAAAAGATTAATGATGCAGCAAAT
>JAIDJS010000361.1:6046-20898 GCA_029052085.1 Eubacterium sp. | reverse complement strand
GGACAGAAGAAGATTATGTTTTGAAAGTGCATTTTTCAAATTGACAAGATGTTCACTGAAGGTAATCCATTGCTGTTTGTTTGGATATTCCCAGTCATAACTGACACCGTCAAAACCGTATTCAAGCAGGAAATCAACAGTATTTTGAATTACTGTATCCTTTTGCTCAGAGAAAACCACATCAGGGTCACAGGCATTGAAGAAGACCGTAGCAAAAATGTCAACATGTTTTTCGCCGTAAAAATCCCTGATTTTCTGAACAGACGCTTTAAGCTCATCACCCGTAAGTCCATCAGGTATAACCAGTTCGCCCTGATTATTCCATTTAGCTGATGCAATAACATGAATCTGATTGACAACATCACAGTATTCAGGGGAAAGATAATTGCCGGATTCAGGATCAAAAATTTCACCGTTGGCAAGCTGGGGTGTAACCACATAATCCGAAACACGAACATTATCACAAACCTTTTTTGGAATATTATATACTTCAAATTCTCTGATTTTAAAAATGCTGTCTGCCTCGGTAATTTCAAGCTTTATCTGCTTTGCCGTAACAGCATCAAAGGCACAGTAACGATAATCATTCACTGCATCCTGCTCATAGAATTTTTCCCAATGGGCATTGCCGGGTGTTTCATCATAATAAGAAAGAACGAATTTTTTAATGTTCCATCCCTTTTCCCGCAGAATAATTGTGTTAAAGATTTGTTCTTCTTTAAATGTAAGCACAATCGAATCCGCTGTGCCTGAGGATTTCCACGCAGTGTTTGTATCGGAATCAACTGCTTTTTTGGCGCTTGCTTTGCCTTTGGTATCTTCTATACTTTCAAGCTGTGTAACTGCTAAATTTTCTGAATCGGCAGGACCCGGCAAAGCTGAAAAGCCGTCACCTGCAAAAGCAGTTGTACCGATAATCAATGCAAGGCACAGTATTATCAAAACTGCAGATATAATAATTCTCTTTTTCATACTATCTCCTTACTTATTTTCAACAGACTCAACCTCAAAGGAGAAATGGAGCGGTTTAAAATAACCGAAATCAATCATATGCTCCTTTGACGGAATAGGTCCGCAGCTGCCTGAACCGGTACCTCTTACAAAGCCGTCAATTGCAACAAAGGTTGTATCCGTATCCGGCAAATCCTCAATATGCCTTGCTTTTTTCAGCTGTTCAAGTGTAAAGTGATTTGCATTGAAATTGACATATTTTTCAAGTGCTGTGAACTGCAAGCCTGTGCCGTTTTCATTGGCAAGCACACTGTAACGCACATCGCCCCTGTTGCCTGAATCCTGCGGCTTGATATATTTATGTGCCATATCGGTAACAGTGGTTTCATAAACATCGATCGGGGCATGCTCTTTAAAATCAGAATAGTTTTCAAGCGGACCTCTGCCGTAATACTTCACATTCTCAAACTCGTTTTTAAGTTCGGCATGAACACCGAATCTAGGAAGCTGATCTGTCAGCGGACAAACCTTTTTAAGGGATGTGCTGACTGTCATTTTGCCGTTCATATCAAAGCAATAGTCAACCTGTGCCTTTGCAAGAACGAAGATACCTCTTGTTACAAAGTTATATACTGTACTTACATATTTAAGGCTTCCTTTGCTTTTTACCTCACATGAAACAAATCTTGCTTGTGCGCAATCAAGACCAATAATCTTCCAGAATATGACCATATACTGGTCGTTATCCAATCTGCCTCTGTAAATATGCGGCACAAAGCCGTTTGCCTTATCAATCGGGTTTGCTTTAAGATATTCCGTGCCGTTTTTCGCATAGCTGATAAGACCTTTGTTCTTATCAAACAAAGCACTGCCGTTATCAAAGCTTACCTGAATAAGATTTCCCTTAACGGATATATCTGCAGATTTTGACCGGTTGTTTGCTTTCTTAAGCTCTGCCTGTGAAACAATAATCTGCTCTGTGGCAATTTCATTACCACTGTTTTTATCCGTATAAACAAAGTTTACAAAAACATCTTTATCTGTCTGATTGAAACAGACCGAATTAACCTGTACCTTTTTCTTGGCATCAGCAGGAACAACACTGTTTACAGTACCTGTTTGTTTACTCTCTCCATTCACTAAAACAGTAAAATCAATTTTAATATCAGAACTATCTGTAAAGCTTCTTGTGTTCCAAAGCTCAAAAATGTTGCCATTAATCTGCTTTGCTCTTATCGGTCTGTAGCATACCTTCATTTCCAGTGCACCGCTTGACGGCTTACGGTCAGGATAGAAGAGACCGTCAACGCAGAAATTGCCATCGTGGATTGGTTCGTTATGGTCACCGCCGTAAGTCCACTTATACTTGGCATTCCCGTCATAAACGCTGTGGTCTGCCCATTCCCAGATACAACCGCCCATAAATTGGTCGGAAGAATAGAACAGCTGCATATATTCCTCCAGTCCGCCGGGGCCGTTACCCATTGCGTGGGCATATTCGCACTGGAAGAAGGGTTTGCCTTTGTATTTATTTCCTGCTGTACCCTTAAGGATTTTTCTCATCAAATCCGGTGTACCGTACATTCTTGACACAACATCATATGCCCAGCGTTTGCTTCGGATTGCACCCTCATAATGAACAGGGATTTCAGGATTTACCTTCTTTAAATATTCATAGCATACATCCTGACACTTATAGCCGCCCGACTCGTTGCCAAGACTCCACATTGTGATGCTTGGATGATTCTTATCTCTGCCGTACATTCTTTTAACTCTGTCAAGATAATGTGATGCCCAGCTGATATCATTGCTTAATCTGTTCGGATTGTATGTGCTGTGCGGAATTGCATAAAATCCGTGGGTTTCAATATCCGCTTCATCAACAACATAAAGACCGTACATATCGCACATTGTTAAAAATGCAGGGTCAGGAGGATAGTGGGAAGTTCTTACTGCGTTGCAGTTGTATTCCTTCATCAGCTGAATATCAAACTCCATATCCTCAAGGCTCATAGCATAGCCCTTTGTCATATGGGTATCATGGTGGTTTACACCCTTGAACTTGATAGCTTTTCCGTTAAAAAGGAACACCTCGCCCTGAATTTCAACATCCTTAAAGCCGCAATAAGTGCGGATTGCTTCAACCTCTTTATCATCCTTATATAGAACCATTGTTAATTCATAAAGCTTTGGTGTTTCGGCAGTCCACTCATCAACAGCAAGATTTGAAAGGCTTACACTCTTTTCAGGCAAAAGTGCAGCACGGATAACAGGCTCTTTTTCTGCTGATTTAATTTCGATTCGTGTATTCTTTTCAAAACAGCCCTCAACATCAATATCAAGATTATATGTGCCGTTGCTGTTCTTTGATGAACGGAGGGTAAAATCATTGATATAGCTGCTTTCAAATTCAGTAATAAACACATCACGGAAGATGCCGTTTTCGCGGAACATATCCTGACATTCAAGATACGAACCGTTGCTCCATTTATAGTTAACAACAACTATTTCGTTTGAACCGTCATTCAAGAATGCAGTAACATCAAATTCAGCAGTATTGTGTGAACCTTCGCTGTAGCCCACATACACACCATTAATATATACAGCAACAGCACCTGCCACACCTAAAAATGAGAGTGTACGGCGTTTATCTGCATTTTTTATATCAATAAATTTTCTGTATATACCTGTTGCCACATCAGCAGGTATATGCGGCGGCTTTTTAGGGAACGGATAACGGGTATTGATATACGCTATCTGGTCATAGCCCGTTCTTTGCCATGTGCAAGGAACGGTTGCTTTGTCAAAGCCTGCAATATCCATATCAAATATTTCAGGAACATAGCTTAGCTTTTCATAGTAGGCAAAGTCCCATTCTCCGCTGAGCATAGTTACGCGGTCTGATTTATATCTTTCGTTTTTATAGTCGGTTTCTGCAAGCTTTTTTACAGATGAAAACGGGATAAAATAGCTCCTTGCTTCAAGCTTGTTTTCTTCAAAAATACTGAAATCAGTATGCAAATTTCTATGTATGCTGTATTTCATAATTTTTACTCCTTGTTTTTTGATATTTTAAATGAGAATCGTGCGTTATCTTCATACCATAACGGAAAATTTGTGCCCCATACATTGTTATAAAGAACATAAGAAATTCCGTCTTTTTCTATATTTTCAATTTGATTATCATATTCAAGTATTTTACCTCTGCCGATGGATACAAGCGGAGAATGATAATTGATAAAATCAAAATTGCCGAAAGCATTTTTCATTATGCACTTTTCAACTGCGTGCAGGTTTTTTCCGCCCATTGACACGGTGCTGTTATAATCAATCTGACTTCCGATTTTTACTAATTTAAAGTCATCAGCATTCGGATACAGATGAAGAAAAATGGCTTCCGTCAGTCGGTTGGCATCCTTGCCGCACCACAGAACGTCAAATTTAAGTCCGTCATTGTTTAATGTATAAACAATCTGCGCCTCTCTTGGTGCACCTGCGTTCTCACAGATTTCACTGCTGCAGTTCAGATTTACGAATACTTTTATCTGTGCTTCTTCTTCGCATACATAAGCGCTTTTCATTTTGTAATAAAAACTGCCCTGCGGATATTTGCCGTCAGCATATTTTAAAAGCGGTCTGCCGAAATCCGGGTATCCCCAAACACGGTTTTCATCTATATTTCTGGAATAATGATTAAACCAGTAATCATAATCCTTGCTTGTATATACACGATATTCCAGCAATGCTTTATTATTGTTCCTGATGATTTCACTGCCTTGATATGTAAAAGCACCGATTCCGCCGTATTCATTCAGTTCAAATCCGAAATCAGAAAACGTTAATGGTTTACTATACGGCTGATATTCTGATACATCTGCTATACTGGCAGGAATCAGCCTTTTAAGAGCAGACATTGCCTGCACCTTATGAGTGTCTGACAAAGCATGAACCGCTTTTTCGATATAAGCTCGCTGTTCTGCCCAGCTTTTTTCAATAATGCTGTAGGAACTTTTAAATCTGATTTTATTGATAATATTGAGTATATTATAAGGAAAATCCCTGAAAGGATGCCGGATAATAATTTTATCCCTTTTTCTTGCCTTTTGAAAATCAGGCTTAAGATAGCTTTCGTAATCAGCAAAATAGGTTTTTGTATCCATACCGCAGGTATGTTCTGCAATACACAAAAGTGCATCGGAAAAGGCATTATATTCTTTGCTGCTTTTCTCCATACTGCCATCATTCAGCCATTGACGCTTTAAGCGCATAAGCTCACGAAGGGAGGCAGATTTATATGGGTCAGTAGCTGCACCGTGAATCCAGGTATCACCGATTTCGCCCTCAAAAACAGGCAGCTTATCCTTATACTCCCAGATAATATCGGCAAAATCGTCCATAGCGCCTGCTGTTATTTCATAATCAGGAAACTGCGATTGAATTTTATTGAACTTATCCATAACCTTTTGGGGAGATGGCGCACCATGATTATCAAGTGTATGGTCAAAATAAAGAACTTCGTCCATAAAATCGCATTTGAATGCTCCGCCGTAGTCGCCTGAATAAATAACTGCAATTTCGTAATCATCATTTTTCCACAAAAAGCATGCGGGTACCTCAGGCATAGCGGAAACACCGTTAACGCCGATATGCAAAAGCTTGATTCCGTGCTTTGCAAGAAGCTTAACAATTCCTTTTGTATGGCCCGGAACATCCGTCATTTTAGCTGCAACGGTTTTTCTGCCCCTGATTTTATCAAGCTCATCTACTATGGAAAGTCCATAGTCAAAGGTATCATAATCAAGCAGTTCGGAATGGGTTGTAAAAGGCATTGCGTGCGGAGTAATATTACCGTTTTTAATGGCATTCACAAGCTTTTCTTTTTGTAGGTTATCTGCATTATCCAGCATTTCCTTTAAAAGCCAAGAGCCTGTTGTCCATACAAAATATTTTTTATCAGGTGTATTTACCTTTTCAGCAAGACTGATTGCATCAGGAATAAAGGAATTGAGATATTTTTGCCTGATATGTTCTGCATAGTCGGTAAAGCCTAAATCAAGATGTGTTTTTGATACAACAAATACCTTTTTCATATATTTCTCCTTGAAACCAGGAATAACGCTCTCCTGTCATAGCATTGAATTTTAATTTGCATTCTATTGCGTTTTCCGTATATTCTGCTTCTATAATATCCTGCCCAACAAACTCGGCACGATGGATTTTAATGTTTTTTTGTGCAAATGTTTCGTTTAAAACCTTAAGCTGAGCACTGTTATATTCATCAATATTATCTGAAATAAACAGCAGGCTGCCGAAAACAGAATTAATTCTTGCAAGCAGCTTTCTTTGCTCAAAATCAGTTTTTATATTCTTATCACGCAGGAGAAATACATCAGGGTCATTCATCCACGCTCTGCCGTCAAGGTGACGTCTGAAAATTGTATTGCAAACAGCGTGGGTAGTAGATACCTCTTCACGGATTGCATGCTTTCTCGGTTTCCAGCCAAGGGAAATATCCGAGCCTATACGGCAGTAATCCACCTTACCAAAAGCCGGCATCAACGGAACACCGCAGCCTAAAATCAATTTATCGCCGCAGCATTCACGAAGCAAATCCATTGCATCACACATAATTTCACCGCGCGATTTATTGTGCATAGGAAGAACGCAGGCACCATAAAGGAAATCAAGCTTTACTAAATCATATCCCCAATCGTTCAGCACAACATCAAAAACCTTTTTCAGATAAGCACGAACATCGGGATTATAGATATCAAGGGAGTAAAAGCCTCCCCAGTTGTGACCTGTTTTGTATGGATTACCATTTTTATCTTTAATAAACCAATCCTTATGCTCTTTATAAAGCCTTGATTTTTTCGTGCCTGCAAACGGTGCCAGCCACAAGCCTGCAAGCATACCGTTTTTATGAATATTATCGGCAAGACTTTTCATACCGCTTGGGAATTTCTTTTTATCTGTATCAAGCCAATCACCGATTGCATTCTGATAGCCGTCATCAATCTGAAAGCAATCAATCGTTGTATCCAATTTTGAAATGCTGTTTAAATCACGCAAAACAACTTGTTCATTTACATTGCCATAGTAGTTATACCAAGTAGTGTATCCCGTTCTTCTTTTCTTTTCACGGCACTGAACACCCATCTGCTCAAAATACAAATCAAAGGCTTTGTCATACTCGTCACTTATGAATGTAAAGGACAGCAGTTCAGTTTCATCATTGTAGGATACACCCTCTAAATCCTTGCTGATGAATATACAATTCTTGCCTGTATCAAAAGTTATAATTGTGTATCCGCATCTTTCACTTAAAGAACCGAAAAGATTAATCTTATTTCCGTTTCTTACATAGGCATAAGACCAACCATAAAAAATTCCGCTTTTTCGTGGAAATTGATGAAAAAGGGTATCGCCGGATTTGCTGAAACCGATATGTTTCAGCGGTGACTTGGTAACTAAAAACTCTGTCAGCTTTGACAGTTCCTGCATCTGTCCGTCAGGTTCATATTCAAAGCTATCCGTCCAGCTCTGATAACCATTTACATAAATTCTGTCATCAGCCTTAAAATGATAAGGATATTTAACGGAAAATTCCGTTATTTTGATTTCTGTTTTTGGGTTAATGCTTACATTTAATTTGTTGTCTGTATTTTTAACATTCAATGTAAAATGCTCTGTGCAAACAGAATCAGCTGTAAACTGTTTTCCGTCTGCTTCATATTTCAGCTTAAATAATATATTCATAAGGTTTCTCTCATTCATAATTATTGGTTGTTAATAATTATACAGTTTTCGCTTTCCTCGCCCCAGCTGTCTACTGCATAGATTTTGTAATTATGTGCATTGCCGTCATCTTCAAGCTCCAGCTCTACTGCATTTTTCATATTGTCAATACCATTATAAAAATCACTGAAGAAATACTTTGTATCCGTATCATCAATTACAACTTTATAGGAATGAACAAAATCATCATCCGTGCCTGCTGCAAAGGATAAAACAACCTTATCTTCCTTTGCTGTAACAGTTCCTTCTGTGTTGCTGATAACAGGTGCTTTGTTTTCTGCCTTTCTGGTATCAAAAGCATACTTGCCGTTATTTTCATACGGAAGAGCAAAGCTCCAGAGCATATCCTTTTTCTCTTCATAGCCCATATTGCCACCAGCAAAATTTATACGATGAATATCAATGGCACTGTCGGAGAACTCCATAATATATCCCATGGGTGTAGAATCCGCATTCGGAGGAATTGTACCGTTTTCCTTACCCTGCTCAAGCTCTGTATAGGAAAGGGACTGTGTATTGATAACCGTATATTCTCCCTGCCAGATTGAACGCTCATCAAGGAGCGAATAATGCACATGACCGCTGAAATTGATTACATTCGGGTATTTTGATAAAACTGCATTCAGTGTTTTATCTCCCCAATCCTCACTGCCGTAGCTTGTATTCTTTGGCTGATTATGCGTCATAACAATAATCGGCTTGCCGTCGGAATCGGCACTTGCCTTTTCAAGTTCTTTATCAAGCCAATTAGCTGTTATTCCATAACCGCTTGTCATACTGCCGCAATTTGGTGATGCACCGATAAAATGATAACCATTTACAACATAATGTGTCCATGGAGATTCGCCCGTAATATCTTCAAAGGCTTTAATATGATTGATAGCCGTAACAGCATTTTTGTTCCAAAAATCGTGATTTCCCATAATTGTCTGCACAATCGGCTTATCATCGCCGAAAACCTCGTCAATAGCATCAACATAGGTTTGAAATGCAAAGCGGGTTCCCAGATCGCCTATATCACCCGGGAACAAAATCATATCAACGTCATTATTTTTTATAACAGTTAATGCCTTTTTTAAATTCTGCAGATATGTATCGTCATTTTTTAAATCCTCTTCTGTGGGAGGAAGCTGCGTATCGGAAATAACAGCGGCCTTGAATGAAGTATTTTTTGTTTCAAATGTTTTAATTTCTGTTTTGCCAATCAAATTTATGTATTCATAACCAACAAATGCAGCAGCTGCAATTCCTATTACCAATAAAATGCAAAGAATAATCATCATAGCTTTTTTCATTTTTTATCATTAAACTCCTTGTTGACTTTCTGCCAGAGCATTCAGCTCCTCAATTTCTCTTTTTTCCTTTTCCTCACGGAATGATTTTAATTTGCCCTCCTGTGCCTTTTCATCAAATTTATAAAACAGCATAGGAAGAACCTGAAGAATAAGTCCGACTGCGCCAAAGGCTGTAAGCATAAAGAAAATAACATTCAAAAGTGTAGTATAGTTCACACCGCCTACAATCGACGCTTGTGTGGTGCTTTCAATCAGCGGATTTGCAAGATTGTTTGTTATTTCAGACATTACATCAGCGTTATATCCGAAGTTATCAACAACGGCAAGCATAAGAACATTTCCTACTGCGATTGCTATTTTGTTAAGCAAACTTCTGAAAGAGAACACTGTACCCTCAAGTCTTTTTCCTGTTTTCATTTCAATATCATCAATAACATCAGAAAACATTGCAGCAAACAGCACTGTCATAATACCGATTGGGAAGTTTGTGAAGAATCTTAAAACAGTATATGTAACAGCACCTGCAACCGTATTATAAGGAATAATCCAAACACCGATTACAAAGCAGGCTACGTCTGCAATAATACCGAAAACCGATGTACCGATTAACAAAGTTTTTTTGTCCATTTTTTTAAGTAATACAGGTACAAGCGCCATGGAAATCATGTATGATGCACCGCTGCCAACCTGAAGAAGCGGAGTCAGCAATCCTTCACTTGTGAGCTGAATATCAAAACCAATTGTATTTTTTATCCACGCACAAAGCGTATCTATCGGAATAACACCTGCACAATTCCATTTTGCAAAATACGGCAGGAACATTGCGCCCATATTGACAAGCGCAGAAAAGAAAAATGCTATAACAAGACATACAAACTTTTCATCTTTAAATACAATTTTCAAGCCATCAGCATATTTTTCCTTTTTCGGCGGAATATACACCTTTTCCTTTATGCCGAAGGATGCAAAAATCATCGGAATGCCGCCGAGTACAGCAAAAATAAGTGCTGCACTGAAATAGCCCATACTTTGCTTTTCTCTGCCCCATAAGCCTGCAATTGTAAAGAATAACAGTGACGGCAGAACAGAACCAAGAGAGCCGATTATGTTGCTGAAGGAAAGTGCTTTAACTCGCTTTTTATCCTCGGGAAACACAAGCGGAGCAAGGCCCTGATAAGGAATATCAAGTGCAGTATAAACCGTGTAATAAATAAGATACGCAATGATAGCATAAATAAAATTGCCCTTCTGACCGAAATTAACCGGTGCAAAAAGCAAGGCAGTTGCTAAAATTACAGGTCCGGTCATCCATAATAAATACGGTCTGCATTTACCCATTTTGGTATGCGTTTTATCAACAATCATTCCCATCAGCGGGTCATTCACTGCATCCCATATTCTTGTGGCAGACAATATAATACTGGTCATTGCAAGCGACAATCCAAGAACATCCGTAAAATAAAGATTAAGAGCCGTAGCCATAATTCCGTAAATGGTGCTTGTTCCAAACGGAATTAAAGAGAAAGCAAGTATTTCTCTGTATGTTTTATCTTTCAATGGTTTATTCATTTTTCTTCCTCAGCTTTCTTAAAAAATCCATATTTGTTTATTAACGATGCAAAACCTGCTGCTATACTGTCAAAATAGTCAGCCGATATTTCAAATCTGGGCACCGCATAATCGGGAAGACCTGCAACAGCTTTATTAAATATTTCTTTAAATTGATTTTGCCTGTCTGATTTGTAAAACACAATAACCTCAGGATTTAAAAATACAATGGCATTTCTTACAATTTTCGCAGGATAAGAAATACCCATGATGTTTTTACGCAAATCGTTTATGAAACCAACCTCACCGGCAAACCCTGCATTACCTTCAAGCAAATGACCGTTCGCCATTTCACCGACACCGATACCATTGTGTCCAAACTGCATCGTTACAATGTTTTTCGTGTTCTGCCTGTTTTCCATACTTTCACCGATGACGGTAAGTTTCATATCATTTTGAATTATTGTATTCAGTTTATATCTGCTTTCAAGGGCAGCCTTTAAATCAAAACCGTTCAGATTCGGATTGTAGTACCAGTCAAGAATTACGCCATCTTTTATAACACAAGGCATAGATAAGCAAAGCGTTCCCAAATCATATTTTCTTACTGTTTTATCTATATTCTTACAAATGACTTCAAAAAATTCATTCATAGCAAAACGAACAGAAAAGCTCTCAATACATTCAAATCTGAAATTCTGAATTTTAAAAATCAAATCATTGTTATCTATAATAAGGAATAAAACATATTGATATGTTTCATTAATAAGATATTGCTTTGCCTTTCGTCCACCTGTAGAATCGGCAATCTCTCCCTCAATAATCATTCCCAAGTCCATTGCCTGAAAAACACATTTCTTTACTGTGGTAAGCCCACCATCCGTATTTTCAGTAAGCTCTGCTAAGCTGCAAGCGCCTTTGTCACGAAGCACCTGCAAAATATCGGAAAGATTCTTATTTCTTATATTTTTTAACGTATCCTGTTCAACCAAAACCATCCCTCCCACAAACTTATAACACGGGGTGTTATAAGTTATTATACACGTATCTGCATAACATGTCAATCGTTTAGATACATTATAAAAGCATTAATGCAGTCTTCAGAATTTTAACCACCCCTATCTTAAAAATTGATAACAAATAATATTAAAGACACGGATTGAATTCCTCGTCTTTATTTCTCAAAAGGCCCTCCTAAACACCTGCAATTGCTCTCGGCAGATTTCGAAGAATACAAAATTTTAAATCCAAAAAAACTCCCAACAAAACAGAAAAAACCATCCTCAAGTCAACAGCATCTTGATGCTGATTTCGGACCGTTTTTTGGATGCAATTTTGTATAGAAAAAAGGCTTGGAACAGCTAAATTCCAAGCCTGTATTATTGTTTATTTATATCATTCAATACCTTCTGCCGATGAAAGGATTGATGGATTCGGCAGAAGGTGACTTATAAACAGTTGTGTCTGAATAAGTAACACGATTACTTTCTTACAAGACCTCTTGATTCCTTAAGATATTCATCCGAAGCCGGAAAATGCTGAATATAATCAAGCACAAGTGTTGCACTCTTATTCTTAACAACTGAAATGGAAGCATGCGTAACGGAGGCTGTAACCTTCATATCATAATCAGCTTCTACTATTTTTTGAGTAGAGGTGTTTATTTTAACTACAGCTGTGCCATCTGCGTAAACAACCTGGCAGTTCTGTGCTGTATCGCCTTCAGCCCATGAAAGCATCTCTATAGCCTCAACCGTTTGATCAATCGGACCAAGCGCATTAAACATATTACCCTGAGCATCAAGCCCTTTATGGCTCATATTGCAATCCTTAGGAATAAGCGTAAGCGTAATTGTTCCATCGCCATTATCCACAACTGAACACTTTTTAATATCTTCAGCTTTAAGACGGGATGTTAAAAGAGGTTCGTTATTCTCGTCAACATCATACTGAGGATCTCTGTTTGCTGTTGGCGGAAGTCCGTTTACGTTAGGATTGAATATACTTGAAACGATTGTCGGACCAAGTTTTGTAATGATTGGATTTTCTTTTCCTTCAATAAGAATAGCTGTCGGGATAAGCTCCTCATCGCCTAAAAAGGCATAGAATTCCTGTTCATTTCCATCTTCATCAACATACTTTGCTGTTTCAGCCTTTGTTTTATCGTAAGCTGAAACATAGTAGCTTACAACATCTTCGGCAGTTTTAAATTCAATTCCGCCATAGGTTCCCGGAACAAAGCCTGTATCCGAAACAGGCTTTTCCGGTTCTTTCATTTCATCCTTCCAGGTTCCATCGCTTATTGACACCTGCACTGCATGCATTTTACTAAAAAAGAAGTTTATTTCTTCACTTTTCAGAAACCCGAAAACAGCGCCGCTGATTACTAAACATACAGCTAAAATTATTGAAATTATCTTTATAGCTTTTTTCATTAAGATTGCCTCCTTATTTCACATCTGTGTATTCTTCTGCTTCATTCTTTTTCTTTTTCAGAATAAAGAACAGTCCAACGCCGATTGCTGCAACTGCAACAGCAAATATTACCCAATATACCCAATAAAAATTACCGGGAATAAACGGAATAAATTTATCTGTTTCTACAGGCTTTTCCGGTGTAATAACGATTTCACCTGAATTGATATCAAACAAAATATCTGCTAAAAGTTCAATAACTGCATCAACATCCTCTGTTGCAAGAGCATCCAGCACTGTATTGATAATTTCAAGGATATCGTCTGATATATCAAGACCTGCCAATAGGCTGTTAATAGCATCAAGGTTCGTTTTAAGATTCTGAACAATATATCTTAATACACTCAACAACACTGCCGGTTTATCCGCAACTACTCGCTTTGCACTCATACGAACTCCGTTGTATGTTCTTACAGATGTGTAATTTTGAAGACTGCCGCGTCCTGCTAATGTCATCAAATCAATATTTGAAAGCTTAATTCCAAGTGCTTTGCCATTAATATCAATAGATGAAAGAAGAGAATTGACTATTCCTGCAAGATCCAAATTTTTGAGCACTGATAAATCAAGCTTAAGTTCATAAATCGGAGCAATTTCATCAAGAATATTTGTTACAGGCTTAATTAAATTTGATGCGGCATTATAAACACCATCATTTTCAATAAAGTAGGCAACATTTGGTAATATTTCAGCAAGATTTGATACAGGAGAAGCAAGTATTTCTTCTACTCTGTCAAGAAGAGGATTCAGAATATTTGTTAAAAGCTTATCACTGTCTGCCTGATTTACATAAGACGCAACTGATACAAGCTGATTTTCATTTATTCCGATAGCCTCTGCAATAGGAACAATGGCCGTATTGTATCCATTTCCGCCTTTGATTGTTATAGAATCAAGAACAACAAGATCATCCGCTGAAAGCACTGCTCTAAGTACAGGATACAACGGTCTTAACACTGCTGAAAGTGCATTTACAAAGCCTGCCCTGTTACCATCCTGAAATCCCCAGTTGATATTTTCAAACTTAACATCGCTCCATTTTGAGCATTTTGCAATTGCTTTTGAAGCAAAACGATAATCACTTACAGCTTCTGCAACCGCACTTGTTGAAATATCAACATCAAGCATGGAAAGAATTGTATTAATATCAACACCTATATCAAGCTTTTCAAGATTTGTATAAATCAGTTTTGCAAGTGTATTTACAATATTGTTTGTGTAAACAAGTCCTGTTACGAGATCCGTTAATGACTTTCCTGCAAAATCAGAAAGCAACTCATTAATCATAGGATCAATCTGCTCAAGAATTGTGATGAAATCCTCTCTTCCAAGATTTTCTGTATATTCAATAGAACTTGCAGAAACATATCTGTACTTCCATGAAGCATTATTTACGGTCTTCATTTTAAGAAGAATTTGAACAACAATCTGTGTTATTCCATCCGCTCCGCAGTGAATAACATTCTTAATTATCTGCTTTACTGTTGCATTATTGCCGATAAGATTTTCTACTGTATTCTGATTTGCCTGAAGTGCTTTGAATACATATCTTAAAAGAACCATAAGTTCTTTACTTGAATCTGCGCTGATTTTTCCGTTTTTCAAAGTACCGCAGCCTGCAAGGGTTTTCCAATTGATTACAGGAAGCTTAAAAGAAAGCTTTTTACCTCCAATTTCAATACCTTTAAGTACACTATTATTCAGCATCGGTATGATTTCATTCTGAATATTCTTCCAGTTGATATCTATTCCAAGCATATCAATGATGAAATCAAATACCGTTTT
>JAIDJS010000361.1:0-5946 GCA_029052085.1 Eubacterium sp. | reverse complement strand
CCCTTATCTATGAAGTTTGCTGCCTGCGGTAAGATTTCTGCTATCTTTTCTACCGGATTTGCAAGCACTTCATCTACAAGATTAAGAAGTGGATTTACAATATTCAAAAGAAGATTATCTGCATTCTTTTCTGCATCCTTTGCATACTGCGATGCAGATACTGTTTTACAGCCAAGTGCATCAAGCAAAGGCTTTACTGCATTTTCATATCCGTTTGAGCCCTTGAAATCCACTACCCCTGCTATGTTAAGCTCTCCGCTGTTGAGAAGAACATCAAGTGCAGGTGCAAACGGACGGAGTACTGTTACAAGTGCTTCCGTAAATGTGTCTTTATCTTCAACATTCCATTCCCATTTACTTGTATCAAGTGAACCAAGGCTTTCTGCTTCCTTGATTGCTTTTGATACTGTTGGGTAGTCTTTTTTAAGTGTTTCAACAATTGCATCCTTTGACAAATCAATTCCAAGAACACCAAGAACGGTATTTACTGTGCTGTTTTCTCCGAGTGAATAAACAGCCTTTGCAACTGTTGTGATTAGACTGTCTGTATAGAGTGCTCCATCAACCAAATCATTAAGTGAACCGTCAAGAAGCATTTCAATTACTTTATTGAGAATATCTGATACAGTCTGTATCGTCTTCACAATATCTGCTTCGCTTACTCCTACCGGGAGCTTTACGTTTGTTTTCTTAAAGCCTTCATATAGGAAGGACCAATCAGCCTTGAAGGATGATGCGTCAAGTCCCTTGGTGAGCTCTACAAGTATCTTTATTAAATCGTCTGATTCTAGTGCAAATACTTTTTCAAGATACGGAGAAACTGTTTCATAGTTTTCTCCTGCTGCTGATTTGAGTAAATCTTGGATTACAGTTTCATTGGTCTTTACCGTTTTCCAAACATAATCAACAACTGTTACCGCTGTGTCTGAGGTGTTCGCAATAAATGAAGCGCCGTCTTTATCAAGGCAGCCTGCCAATACACCCCAATCAATATCATTTAATTTAAGGCTTACTTCTTTACCATTGATATTTATATTGCCAAGAACCTTATCATTGAGAATAGGAACAACCTGATTCTGAAGCTTATTCCAATTAAGCTGAATTCCGATTACACCATTTAATAAATCATCAACAAGCCATTCATAAGCACTGTTTGCACCCATTAAGACGGAAACAGCACCAAGAATATTATTAAGAGGTGCAAGAAGCTGAGAAACAGCAGTCTGAATACCGTTATTGTCAATAAAGAGAGCTGCATGCGGAATAATCTCCATTACAGAATGAACGGGATCTGCCGCAACCTTATTAACTAACTTAAGTAAAGGATTAATAATATTGATAACTGCATTTTTGCTGTCCTCTGCAGCCTGTGCATTAAACTCGGAAAATTCCATGGTTTCACAGGTTAGTGCATCAAGGAGCGGTTTAACTGCATTATTATATCCGTTTGCGCCGTAAATCTTAACAGCACCGTCTGCTATGCTTATCTCCATACCTTTTCCGGCAAGAAGAACTGTTAATACCGGAGAAATCGGAGCAAGAATTGCTGCAACAGCATTTACAAAATCCTCTTCATTTTGGATTTCCCAATCTGCAGCTTCAATAGCAGCCTTTGATATACTGTCTGCCTTTTTAATAGCCTTGGCAATCTTTGAGAAATCTTTGAAATTATCAGCGACTGCATCCTTTGAAATATCAAGTTTAATTTCGCTGCCGTCTGCATCAGTAATGGTAATCAATGAGAAAATCATTGCTACAGTTTCATTATCAAGAATTCCGCTTACAGCATTGAAAATGGTTTGTACCATATCCCCTGTGTAAAGATTCTGACCTATTAAATCATTGAGAGAACCATCAAGGAGAAGATTAATAACATTATTTATAATTGATGAAAGCTTATCAACCAGATTCTTAACATCTGCGAATGTATATGCAGAATAACTTACATCTGTTTTATTATATTTGAATTCCGGCCATGTGTAATCAGGCGCCGCATACGGTGTAAGAAGCTTGATAACCGCACCGGCAAGGGTCTTTTTATCATTTCCGAGAGCCTTTACTGCAATATCCTTGATTACAGGGCTGATATCATTTCCAAGTAAACCGAGAATTGCATCCTGATTTGCTGCAAGCACATCTGCAACATAATAGAGAAGCTGAACAAGTACATCCGGAATGTTTGAATTGATATGACTGCGAACACCGGATGGGCGCATTGAAGCAAGACCTTCTTCAAATGTTCCGATACCTGCAAATTCTGCCCAGTTCAAAACAGGAAGCTTGATTCCTGTGCCTGAAAGAAGGCTGTTTATTGTGACGATAAGATTTGTTAAATCAATGCCGGCATCCTTAAGTGTCTGAACTAAATCAATTTGATCCTTTAACGGAGAAACGAGGTCTGCAAAACCCGCATTAAGCATATCATTGCTGATTACATAGGCAAGATTAGGAATAAGATCAAGAACCTCAGAAACTGTTTTTTCCTTAAGAATTTCCTTTACTCTGCTGAGAAGAGGATTGATTATATATCTCAGCATCTGGGGTACATCACCTGAAGCTGCATTAAACTCAGTAACACTTACCAAGCCATTCTCAGCATCACATCCGAGAAGCTCAAGAAGAGGAAGAATATCCTTTTCATAACCCTGATTGCCGGGAATTGTAAGAACTAACGCGTTCAGAGTTATACCATTAAGCAAGGTATTGAGAAGCCTGATAACACCAGTTAATGCCTCACCAAGTGCATCAATGAATGTATCAAGATTATTTACACCCTTACCTTTGTTATTAACCCAATCGCAAATTTCCCAATCCACAGCATTCCAATCTTCGCCTGCTGCTTCCAGAGCCGATTTAACATTTGGATAATGTTTAATATTTTTTGCAAGTGTTTTTGGAAGAACATTTATATTAAGCATTCCGGCAAGTGATGCGTTACTTCCAAGAGCATCTGCAACCATAGGATAAAGAGCCTTAACAAGTGTATTTACAATATCAGCAGTAAGCAAACCATTAAGCAAGCCATCTACTGCTTCATCAAGCGGCTTGCCAACCAAGCCGGAAATCAAATCTCCTGCAATAACATCATCAAGCCTTGAAACAATATCCAAAACCTCTTCTCTTGTTACATTATCAGGATATTCAACTGTATAAGGGTGAAATTCCGGCGGATTTGTTAAAAGAGTAATTCTTTCCTGAAGCATTGAAACAACTGCCATATAATTTACAACAAAGCTGTCTATTCTTGCTTCATCCGATAAATCGCCGTAAATATTGTTTATTTCAGCAATAATCTGCTTGATTTTTGCAATATCAAACGTTGTAAATTCAACAATCTGCGGATTTTCAAGAGAACCCGTATACCATGAATCAAGCTTTTCAGGAGCAATTTTCTTGAAAACTTCAAAACGATATGCTCTGAAAATCTCTGTCATAGCCTCATTAAGCTCAGCTAAAGCTTCGGATGCCTTTACAACATCTTCCATAGCTCTGGTTTCTTCAGAGCAGTTGCCGTAAAAATCAAAGATAGGCTTTATATCTGCATTAAAAGCATCATAAATATCCATGCTGAGGTCTTTCTTTGGATATTTATCCTCAAAAGCCTTAACCATTTCAATGAATTCTTCAGCATCTGCCTTATCAACAATAAGCTTAATAGATGCCTTTAATTCATTAAGCTTTTCCATATTAGCAATAACTGTTTCAGATGCTTTAACCGCTTCTGAAAGCTGGCTGTAAGCCTTTTCAATAACAGCAGCTTCGTTAAAGAATGCTTTTGCTTCCTCTGCTGTTACTTCTCTATTGCCGTATTTTTCTTCAACAGCATCAATCATTGCATTGAATTTCTGCTCTATAGCCTCTTCACAGTGGCTGTAGAATGCCTGTGCAGCAGAGTATTTTTCACTTTCAATAAAATGCGTAATTTTCTTTTCACTGTAATTGGATATATTATCTAATGCAATGGAAGCTTTTCTCCTTATAAGTGACAACTCATCAAATGTATATTCCTCAATATCGGAGTTAAGCAGTGCATCTGTAAACAGATTTACAAATCCTGAAAAGGCAGCCTGAACAGTTTCATCTGTAAGCGAATTTTCTTTTTCAGAAGCTGCAGAGGTATTCCTGATTGTAAAATCATTACTGGTGTATTTAATTTCATCAGGAACAAGAAGTTCTTCAATAGAAGCAAATTTAAAAAGATATGGTTCTTCAATTTGTACATATCTTGTTCCGGTTGCTGAAGAAGCAGCCGGAGCTCCATAAAGGTAATTCAAGATTTCTGCAGCATTTTTCTCTTCAAAAGCATCGATGCCGATTTTATCTTTTAAATCATCGCTGATTTTTTGAACTGCTCCTGCAAGATTAGAAGCCTTTTTATTTGCAAAAATCATATTAATCATATTAATAAAACTTTTTTCAGCTTTAAGAATATTTCCATCAAAATCATCAATGATAAGCAAATAATTAGATTTAGCAATCTCTGCTGTTTTTGGAATATCAAGAACAGACTGATTTTCAAGCAATTCAATAAACGCATCTAAATTAAGATAGTAATCAAGATTATTATAATAATCTACTGCGGCATTATAATTTTCAAGTGCCTTATCATAAGTAGCTTTATCATCTGCAACGCTGTCCGGAACAGGCACTTTAAATGTTTTATAAACTTTCTCTGCAGCATCAAGAAGCTTTTTAACATCACTAAGTTCTTCTTTTGTGAATTTATAAGAATCCTGTGAATACTTTTCTATATCAGCTACGGCTTTAGCATAATCAATCGCCGTATTATAATTAAAGGAATCATTGTAAAACTGAAGATATTCGTCATACTTATCATGAGAAGCTTTTACTGCTTCCTTCTGAACATCAACATAGGCCTTATAAAGCTTTTCTGCTGCATCAAGCTTAGTTTTGATCGTTTTAAGCGAAGTAAGCGTATAGTCAGAAAGCTCCTTGCCGTCTAGTTCCGTTCCGAGAGCGGTTATTGCCTCAACATATTCATTTGATTTAACAACAAGAACCTGATTAAGATATGTCTGCGCAGCCTCAAAGGTTACAGTATCGCCAAGAAGATTAGAAATCGTTTCCTGAGAAATAATTTTTGCATCATCTAATATCTTTTGGCCGTTTTTCACATAATTATCAATTTCTGTTTTAGTAAGAGAAGAAGCATTCTTAGCCATTGCTTCAGACGAATAGATTTTTGCAAAATCCTTGAATAAATTCATACCGGCAGCAACAGTTTGGTTCTCAAATGACTTAAACACATTGCTTGCCTGTGTATATGTATACAAGGTAGCTTTATCAGCTACAGTATCAGGCACATCGGATGCCTTGCTATACGCGGAAAGAATCTCATCCATATTCGCAACTACTGTTAATTTATAAGGATAATTAAGCGATGTAGATGGAACTGAGCCGTTACCGCAAAGAAATCCGATAACCTTATTCATATTTGTTGTATAATCTTTTTCCATAGCGGCTTTAAGCGTTGCTTCAATAGCCTTAATTATATCACTGTAACGCTTACTTTCGGATATTGCTGTATCAGCTGAAGAAGCCACACAATTATAGAAAGCCTCGGCAGCTTTAGCAATATCTCCGTCTTTATTATCATAAGCCACATAATCACGGGTTGCATTCTGCTTATAGTTGTTTAAATCAACAACATAAGAAACCTGTAATGCAGCGGCAAGCGCCTGGTGATTTTCATCAAGCCCATCATAGGTTTTAATATCATCTGCGGCAAAAGCTGTTAACCCAACCGTTATTGATGATAAAACCATCAGGAATGAAAGAAAAACACTAAGCATTTTCTTTGTTCTGCTCATATTATTTCCTCCCCTTAAATTTTAGTTTAAACATTTACACTAAATCCATAATATGATTGCTGTAACTAGGATAACATTTTTCAATTAATTTTGATGAGAAGATTGAATAACTATA
>JAIDJS010000360.1 GCA_029052085.1 Eubacterium sp. | reverse complement strand
AAGAGTCAGTACAGTGGATTAAAATAACGGAGGATATGAATTTTGGATGTTATTATTGTTGGCTGCGGCAAGCTCGGAAGCTGCCTTGCTAAAAACCTTTCTGAAGAAAATCATAATATAACTGTTTTTGATAAAAATGAAGATCTTGTAAACAGTATTGTTGATAAATATGATGTTCAGGGCTATGTAGGCGGGGCAACAATTAAGAAAAACCTTGATGAGGTCGGAGCAAAAAAGGCTGATCTTCTTATTGCAACAACTGCTTCGGATGAAAACAACATTCTTTCCTGCTTTATTGCACACAGAATGGGTACAAAGCATACTATTGCCAGAGTAAGGAATCCCGAGTATATAAAACAGATAAACTTTATGAGGAGCGAGCTGGGTATTTCGCTTCTGTTCAATCCTGATTTTTCGGCTGCTCTTGAAATTATGAGAATTATTCAGTTTCCAAGTGCAATGAATGTTGAATCCTTTGCAGATGGTCTTGTAGATTTGGCGGAGGTAAAGATTTCCGCCTCAAGTCCAATTGCAAACAGTAAGGTTGGCAATATTTCTTCAAAATTTAAAAACGGAATGATTATCTGTGCTGTTGCAAGAGGTAATGATGTTTATATTCCGAACGGCGATTTTGTTATTCAGGAAAAAGATAAGATTTATATTACCGGTCATCATAAATATCTTTCTTCAATCATAAATAAGTTAAATCCATCCAAGAAATTTGACAATATTAAAAATATAATGATAGTCGGCGGTTCAAGAATTGCATTTTATCTTGCCGGTATGCTTGAAAATCAAGGAAAAAATATTATACTTGTTGAAAAGGATATTGAAAGATGTGAACAGCTTTCAGATTTGCTGGATAAAACAACCGTTATCTGCGGCGATGCCAATGACTATGATTTTATGAAGGAAGAAGGCATTGAAAATATGGATGCCGTTGTTACGCTTACAAATAATGATGAGCTGAATATTATGTTTACGGCTTTCTCGGAAACCTGCAATGTTCCGAAGAATATAACGAAAATAAACAATCCCAATCTTTCCATTCTTCTTGACAGATTTTCGTCAGACAGCTTTATTAATGTAACCGATATTGCAAGCGATACGATTATTCATTATGTAAGATCAAAAAAGCATGTTGCTTCAGGAGAAATGAAGCGTCTTTACAAGCTTGTCGGCGGTAAGGTTGAAGCGGCAGAATTTGTTGTGGATGCCAAGACAAGAAATCTCGGCAGAATGCTTAGTGATATCAGTTTTAAAAATGATGTTCTTGTTGCTTCAATCAGCCGTAAAGGAAAAATCATTTTCCCTAAAGGCGATGATACAATTGAAATCGGAGACCGACTCATCGTTGTTACAAAAGAAAGAAAAATTGAGAAAGTCAATGATATATTTGATTAAAGATTATAAAGGATTTTTAAAGGTGTGTTATGAATTACAGAGCAGTAACATATGTGCTTGGTAAAATATTTATGGTAATCGGGGCATTAATGCTTCTTCCTATTACCATATCCTTCTATTACAAAGAAAACTTAACAATTGCTTTTATCGTTCCTGCAATGCTCTTAATGTTTATCGGAATTCTTCTGAATCTGTTTAAGCCGGAAAGAAGATCAATTTATACGAAAGAGGGACTGGTCATCTGCGGGCTCTCATGGATAATTATGTCTGTATTTGGTGCATTGCCGTTTGTTATAAGCCATACTATTCCCGATTTTATTGATGCTTTTTTTGAAACCTGTTCAGGTTTCTCAACAACCGGGGCTACGATTTTGACAGATATTGAATCTCTTCCTAAATCAATATTGTTTTGGCGCTCATTTACGCATTGGATAGGCGGTATGGGAATTTTATCCTTTATGATTGCTATTATTCCAAAAGGCGAAAGCCATTCTATGTTTATCATGAAAGCAGAGGTTCCCGGACCTAAAGCAGGAAAGGTTGTATCTAAAATACAGGAAAGTGCAAGAATATTATACATAATATATTGTGCTTTAACTCTTATAGAAATTTTTGTTCTTTATCTGTTTACTAAGATGAGACTTTTTGATGCAGTAACAACTGCTTTTTCAACCGCAGGAACCGGCGGATTTTCTGTGCTGAACAATTCTATATTGGGATACAACAGTGCAAGGATTGAATGGATTATCATTGTGTTTATGTTCCTCTTTGGTGTAAATTTCAATCTTTATTTCTTTATTCTGATTAAACGCTTTTCAAGTGCATTTAAAAATGAAGAATTCTGGACATATGTTGCAGTTAATATGACGGCAGTAACATTAATAACGATTAATATAGCAGGAAACTACAGCAGAATAACAGATGCAATTCGTGATGCCGCCTTTAATGTTAATGCAATTATGAGTACAACGGGTTTCGGAACAGCTGATTTTGATAAATGGAATACATTCAGTAAGGCTTTGCTGGTTGCTTTGATGTTTGTTGGCGGCTGTGTTGGTTCAACAGGCGGCGGAATGAAAGTAACGCGAATTATGCTTTATTTTAAAGAAATGCACGCTGATATCAAAAAGGCTTTAAGACCAAATGCTATTGTTAAAATCAGAATGAACGGCAATGTGGTTGAAAAAAAGATTATTGAGGGTACGAATTCTTATCTTGTTATTTATCTTGGAATTATGATGCTTTCTATAGTTGCTGTTTCACTTAATGGATTTGATTTTACATCAACCATTACTTCGGTTATCACTTGCCTTAATAATGTAGGTCCGGGTCTTGGCATTGTTGGTCCAACCGGAAATTACGCTTCATTTTCAGTGCTTTCAAAGCTTGTTTTCTGTTTTGATATGCTTGCCGGCAGATTGGAGCTTTTCCCGATTCTGATTTTGTTTGCGCCAAGAACCTATAAAAAATAATTGTTCATAGGAGAATAGTTTTATGGAAAAATTACAAAAGATTTTAGAAAGTATAGACGGTGTTGTCTGGGGACCTGTAACTCTCATTTTACTTGTAGGAACGGGTGTTTTTCTGACGTTCAGATTAAGGTTCATCCCTTGGAAAATGCTTCCGAAATCATTAAAGGCAATTTTCAGCCCGGAAGCAAGGAAAACAAATGGCAACAAAGGGGATATATCTCCGTTTTCGGCGCTGATGACTGCTCTTGCAGGTACAATAG
>JAIDJS010000036.1 GCA_029052085.1 Eubacterium sp. | reverse complement strand
AAAGATCTGATTTTATTATCTATATATTAATATATTTTATAAATAAAGTAAATAGTTATATAAGAAAAAGTCAGTAAATTTACCGCCTTTTAACATTTATTCATAAATAATCAGTATGTTTTCGTTATCCAATTCCCATTTTCTTTAATCGACATATGCTCACTCAGATTATCGTCATCAAAAACCCTGAACATTGTTTCAAAACCGTCTGCCAGCTTATATTTATTCAAATCTGATTTCTTTATCCAAAAAACCTTTCCTTCGTTCGATGAATGAAGATTACCGCTGAATTCATTTGTTTTATAAAGCAAAACGATGTATCTTGATTTTTTGGACCATTTCCAGTGTCTTATTCCGCAGAGTTTCGGATTTTTAATATCAAGCCCGGTTTCTTCCTTAACCTCTCGGATAACAGAATCATGAAAGCTTTCGTCACGCTCTATATGACCGCCTGGAAAGGTAACGCCGCCCCAGCTTCTGCCGATTTTATCCTGAACAAGAATATTGCCGTTCTCATCATAAATCATACACATATTTGTAAGTACTACTTTTTCTTTCGCTTCCATAAAATCCTACCTCAACGCATCTTCAACATATTCCAAAAATATTTTCTTTTCAAAGGCTCCGTTTTTAACTGCTTTTTGTTTCTTTAATTCTAATACTTCATCAAGATTACTGCCCTTTGCTTTTGCAAGATGTTCAACAACCTCCAAAATATCGGCAAGCTCCGTAAGCTCTTCGCTTTCAATAAATTCATTTGTTTCTTCAATAAGCTTAGTTTTCAGTTCCTGCAAATATTTATCATCATCCATAATGGATATATGCGGTGTTTCTCCGTTGCCTCTTATGATATCAGGTATATTATCCCTGACCAATTTATTATAAACCCTCATACTTTACCCTTCTTTAGCAAACATTATTTAAGCCTTTGGATATAGCCTGTTTTCTCAAACCTGTTATAGCCGTTTTTTCGATAAAACTTATGTGTACTTCGTTTTTTAGAGCCTGTTAAGAGCATCATTTTATAGCAATTATCTGCTACTGCAATTTGCTTTGCAAAAGAAAGGCAGGCAGACGCCAGACCAAGCTTTCGGTAGGCTTTATCGGTAACAACATTTTCAATTAAAGCGTATGGCTGCTGATTATGTGTTAAATTAGGAATAATAATACAAACACACGAGGAAACAATTTTCCCGTCTTCCTCTGCAACGATAATATGATGGTTCTTATCTTTAAGTATAGCATTAAAAAGTGCAATATTTTCATCACTGTTTTCAATCGGTTTGTTGTTGTGCAAATGTGTATACAGCTCACTTAAGCCATTAAAATCATTTTCATTAATCTCTCTAAGCATCATTATTCCTTCTTAATCTCAAGCATTAACAATTCAATAATAACATACCATATCTTTTAATACAAGAAAAAGAGCAGGCAATGCCTGCTCAATAAATTTTACATAAATATAGCTTTCAAATCATCAACTGTTTTTGCAATATAAGTTGCACCGGCGTTATTCAGTTCTTCATAGTCGCCATAGCCATATTCAACACCAACCGAATCAATACCGACAGATTTTGCACCGATTATATCGTGCATTCTGTCGCCAACCATAGCAGTTTTTGACTTATCGGAAATTTTACATTGCTGCAAGGCATATCCGATAACATCCGCCTTTTTCGAGCGAGTGCCATCCATATTTGAGCCCGCAATAAACTCAAAATATTTTGCAAGGCCAAAATGCTCCATAATTCTATCTGTATGTTCCTGAGGTTTGGAGGTTGCAAGAATAAGCCTTTTTCCATTATCCTTGAGTTCCCGCAGAAGTTGCGGTATACCATCATAAACTCTATTTTCCAAAAGCCCTTTGGTACTGAAATATTCACGATAAAAGGAAACTGCTTCCATAGATTTTTTCTCATCAAATCCATAAAAATTCCTGAAAGATTCATGCAAAGGAGGTCCTAAAAATTTTCCGAGAGTTTTTGTATCTTCAACCATAATATCATACTTTTTCAAAGCATAAATTATTGAGTTTATAATACCCGTTGATGAATCTGTTAAAGTACCGTCAAGGTCAAATAAAATTACCTCATACTTTTTCATAGCTTACTCCTTTTATTCATTAGTAATCTTCAAATTTATAAA
>JAIDJS010000359.1 GCA_029052085.1 Eubacterium sp. | reverse complement strand
GTATTATATATTCAGCCACTTATATTCCATAATCAACCGACTGTTAAAAATCCATTGAAAAAAAGCTTTTCTTTTCATATAATGACAGCAAAGAAAGGAGAAAAAATATGCAGGTTGAAATAAAAATAGACGACTCTTACAACGAGCCTAAGGTAATCATATTAACTGCTTCAATGACCGAAGAAATCCATTGTCTGATGCAAAAGCTATCTGAAAATGATCTGCAGATTATTACGGGAATAAAAGACGGTAAAATTACAATATTGGAGCATAATGATCTGTTCAATATATATGCCGGCAACGGAAAAGTATCAGCTGTTACAACAAGCGGCGAATATATTTTGCGTATAAGGCTATATGAAGCAGAAGAAAAGCTGAACCCATCTCAGTTTGTTCGCATATCCAATTCAGAAATCATAAATCTGAAAAAGGTAAAAAGCTTTGACCTGAATTTTACAGGTACAATTTATGTTGAACTGATGAATGGCACAACAACATATGTATCAAGACGATATGTAAAAAAAATTAAAAAATTATTAGGAATGTGAGGAATAAATATGAAAAAGAAAATTTTTTTAAGAAGCATATCAGGCTTTTCACTTGGATTATCAATCGAATATTTAATAACTATCATCCTTTCCTTAATTTGGGCAGATGGCTATTATTCTCCGTGTGTACCGGAACTGACGGTTATGATGGGAAGCGAAATTAAAGCAGTTTTGCTTCAGGCTTTTTTGTGCGGATTACTGGGCTTAGGATTTGGAGCAGGCTCAATCATATGGGAAATCGAGAAATGGGGAATTGTAAAACAGACAGGAATTTATTTTTTGCTTACCTCTCTCATAATGATGCCGATAGCCTATCTCACATATTGGATGGAGCACAGTGTTAAAGGATTTCTTAGCTACTATGGAATATTCGCTTTCATTTTTGCTTTAATATGGGTTATACAATATATAAGATACAAATACAATGTAAAAAGAATGAATGCTTTTTTAACAAAACAGCGTCAAGAAGAAGGCGAATAAAGGTCTTATACA
>JAIDJS010000358.1 GCA_029052085.1 Eubacterium sp. | reverse complement strand
TCGGCCGCGTCAGATTTGTATAAGCGACATCTGGTGGGCCATCGCCGTCTGTAGCGATGTTGATATCTGGTGTGCCATCGCCGTCTGTATCGATGTTGATATCCGGTTCGCCGTCGCCATCTGTATCAATATTGATACCCGGCTTATTAGGATCAACCGGTGGCTTCGGATCATCAGGATCTACCGGCGGCTTCGGATCATCAGGATCATCAGGATCTACCGGCGGTTTTGGATCATCAGGATCTTCAGGATCAACCGGTGGCTTTGGATCTACCGGTTCATTAGAATCATCTGAATAGAAATAAGTAACGATAACATCGCCCTTAACTGTACCTGATGCAGCACCAATAACCCTAACTACCTTATAGCCATCAATTTCAGCAGCGTTAACTTCATAATCTGAATTATATTTATATGTCGTTACTTTATCATCAGCAAGTTTGTTACCTGCTAAATCAAAGTACTGAACAGTAACCTTAAATTCTTTTGCTTCATAGATGTAAGTAACAGTGATTGTGTTTTCCTGCATCTGTCCGTCAAAATCATTAAGACTCTGAGCTGCTCTTGTTTTGAGTCCTTCTATCTGAACATCAACCCAATCATAGCCTTCAAAATCATGATGCTTTGTTTTGAATTCATCAAAAACTCTGCCGTCAATTGTAATAGACTTAGCAAGCTCATTGCCGTCTCTATCAACATACTTAACAATTACAGAAGCAGCCTTACGGCTGTATAAGTAAACTACATCAGCATTTTCTTCTCCAAGTTTACCTTCAGCATTTGAAGGAGAATTCTTTAATTCATAACCATAGATTGTCTTTGCATCTGTATTATACTTATCAAATACTTTGCCTGATTTTGTATCAGTATCTAAAACTTCTCCTGTTTCAATATCTTTATAGATAACATTAACAGAAGCATCCTTGAGCTTGTAAACAAATGTTACTACTATTTCTTCATCATCAATAGTACCTGTTGCATTTTCAGGATACTTGTCAACGTCTAATTCATAGCCGTAAATATCGTTATCAGGCTCAACCTCATAGGTTTCAAAATATTCTTTATCAATTGTAACAATTTCCTTGCCCGGGATTGGATTACCGTCTTCATCAACAAAGTTTACAATAATCTTTGAATCCTTAGGAGCAAATGTATAAGTTACAGTGATTGGATCAGCAGTCATTGTGCCTTTTGCATTTTCAGAATTAACTAACTTCCAGCCATCTAATTTACCGGAAGCAAGGGCATTCTGAAGTGCTTTAGCTGCTTCAAGTGAATAATCCTCGAAAACTTTGCCGTTGATAACTGCTGTATCAAGACCTTCGATTGCGTTGCCGTCTTCGTCAACGAATTCAACATTAACAACTGCAGCCTTTGGAGTGTATACATAAGTAATCTGTGTATCCTCGTAAATCATCTTTCCGCTTGGAATACCGATTACCTCAACAAAATCATACTCATCAAGAAGAAGCTGATCTGTTGTATATTCATCGCCCTTATCCTTCTTCTCTCTATAGATTGAAGGAGTTCCGGGGATTTCTTCGCCTGTTAATTCATTAATGTATCTAACAGTAAGATAGGTATCTACCCTGCCATAGCCCGGATCGCCCGGCTTATCTTCGTCGATTTCTCTGTCAGGTACACCATCGCCGTCATCATCAATGTTGGTATCCGGCTCGCCGTCTCCGTCTATATCGATATCTGTATCTGGCTCACCATCGCCGTCTACATCAATATTGATATCCGGTACACCATCGCCGTCTGTATCAACGTTGGTAGGTGTTTTCTCTTTCTCGTCAACAACTACTACAACTGAATGATTATCATCAAGATCATCAAATGTAATACTTCCTACGGAAATAAGATCATTGCGTACCTTACCGTCAACGATAATATATTTAACTTCAAAATCACGGGTTTCTTTTATCTTATTGTCATCATGAATAAGAGGCTTTGAAGTATCAGGCTTGCCGGTTCCGTCATCAATATTATAATCAGCAACATTATCGCCATCCAAATCGATGTTCAATTCAGGATAGCCGTCGCCATCAATATCAATATTGAGATCAGGTACACCATCGCCGTCTACATCATAATCAAGTCTGCCGTGTTTAATTACGCCTGTAGTAGCATCAAATGCGTCTGCAAGACTATCATGATACTCTTTATACTCAGGCTCATCAAAAATACTGCCTGTAGCAGTTATAACAGGAACAACCTTCCATGTAATTGTTGCAGAACCGCCCTCATTGTATTTAGCAGAAGGAGTAATTTCGCCCTTACCGCCTACAACACCGGTATCAACAGTAAACTGCTTATCAACATCGCCCTTAACAGGAACATCTGTTGTATTGTCATCTGTTTTAGAAAGGGTAACTACAACATGCTTATCAGAAGTAATATCTGTAAGAGAAACAGAATTGTCTTCAACAGCAATAACTTCGCCGTCTACTGTTACAGATTTAACTTCATAGCCTTCAGGAACATTCCAAGAAACAGTAGCATTACCATTATCTTCAACAATTCCCTGGCCCTTGATTTCAGCACCTGCAACATCTGTAATGTCAGCAGTTACCTTATGTGTAACTGCAGGTGCAGGAGTTGGTTTGCCTGTTTCAGGATCATTTGGTGTGAAATAATATTCAACATCATGATCTTTATTAAGATTAGAAATATCAAGTGCAAACTTAGAAGCTGTGTTATCATCCTTTACTGTGATTACATCACTATCAGCCTGAGGAGCAATTGCTTCTCTGAGCATTGAGAAGAATGAAGCAGTTTCGGGTTCATCTGTTACAGGATTGAAGAAATCATAATAAACATTACCATCTACTACAACCTTAACAAGCGTATATCCGTTGCCTGAAATTTCTTCACCGGAAAGATCTACATAAGACTGAGCCTTATAATAGGTCTTTGATTCGGTTGTTTTACCAAAGCCGTATCTGTAAACATTTACATTATAAAGTACAGGCTTAATGTTTACGATAACTTCAGTATCTTCTGTAATCTCACGCTTAAGTTCGCCCTTTTCATATTCATCAACTGAAACCTCTTCGCCGTTAATTGTAACGCTTTCGATTTCATAATATGAATATTTAGGATCTTCAGGATCAGTTACAGAGTTGATTTCCCATGTAATAGTCTGATCCTTATTGTCTTCGCCGATATAACCGCCGCCGGTAATTGTACCCGGTCCGCCGACAATCTGCGTATTAAGCTTATTGTAAACATCCTTATCGTAAGTCGGATTCTCTGCAGGAGCATCCTCCTTGCTTAAATAGATATCAACAACATGGTTAGCAGCAATATGGCTGAAGGCTTCACTTGCAATATTCTTATCCTTATATGTTGAAGTCTTATTTACACCATCAACATATACAGCTGCAACATTATAAGCAGAAGCACCCTTATTCCATCTTACTGTAACATTTTCGCCTGCAGCTGAAACCTGAGACGGAGAAACAGTATATTTACCATCGCCGCCGTAAGTATTAACAGTTACAGTATAGTTACCCTGAGTTGAACCGCCGCCGAGTGTCGGAAGCTTTTCAACGGTTACGATAACCTGATGATCCTGAGCAATCTTTCTGAAGCGAATGAATTCGCCGTTGAAATACTGAGGACCAACCTGAATATAATTTGGATTTACATCAGGATTCTTTTCTTTGTAAGCCTTAACAGCTTCCTCATTTGGAAGATAGATGGTCTGATCCATCTGAACGCTTACAATACTATAGTTTTCAGGAACATCCCAATCAATTACGATGGAATCTCTTCCTGCAACATAACGACCTGACGGTGTTATAGAGCAGGTGCCGTCATAGCAGCCCTCAATCTTGGTTACAACAGAATAATAATCCTTTGCAGCCGGATTAGCAGGAGCTTCGCCAGCATCAAATCTTACACGGAAATAATAATCCTTATGAATATCCTCTTCAAAGGTATATTCATTCTTAGCTAAAAGACCATCACGGATTCTGTTATCAAGAATGATATTAGCAGTATGATAGCCATCAGCCGGTGCCCATGTAATTGTTGGACGCTCACCTTCCTTAACACGGATAACGGAAGAAACAGTACCTGTTTCATCTCCGCTTAATACAACACCGTTAACATTAAAGAATCTATCGTAATAGAGCTTAAGTTCAAGTGGTGTACCACCTGTTACAACGCCAGTGCGTTCTTCAGGATGGATTTCATCATTGAGCCAGTAATCTCTTGAAACAACATATTCATCTGAAGATGCAAGCAATTCATTGTATTTATCAAGAATTTCCTGAGGTACTGAAACAGTATCTTCTGTTGTTGCAAGGAAAGACTGGGTAAGGTTATTTGCTCTTACATATTTGTAATTGCCGTTTTCATCTTTAACACCGCTGTTCAGATAGAATGCAACATTTACTCTTGTATCCGTTGCAGGGCTCCATTCAGCAGTAAGCGTATGACCCTTATCCGGAGTTGGTGTTTTATTTGTGTAGTATGTTGGCATAGTGCTGCCTGATAATTCAACTTTTTCTTTTACTGTTTCACCATCAGCACCCGGATATTCAACATACCAGCCTTCAAAAACATAACCTGACTTAGTTGGTTTCTGAAGATTTCCGTAAGCCTTATCCGTTGCACCATAAGGTTTATCGGCAATGATATTACCGCCCTTAGTGTCAAAGCTTACTACAAATTTACTTGTATCAACTGTCCACTGTGCATAAAGTGTATAATCGGAAGCAGGCATTGTTGCTGAGCCGATTGGCTGATTGCCTTCCTTATCCAATGTCCATTCCTTAAAGTTATAACCCGGTCTTTCAGGGTTTTCATTTGCTTTAACGTTTAATGGACTGTTTGGATTATTGATTTCACTTAACGGAGTTCCGTATTTAACATCAGATTTAACTCTGATACCCGAGGAACCGCCGCCGTTATGATCAAAATGAAGATCATAGGAAGCAATTTCCCACTTTGCATAAACAGTTGTATCCGAAGTAACTACCTGATCCTTAACAGGAGTTGTGCATGCCGCATCAAGATACCAGCCTACAAAATTGTAGCCTTCACGAACAGGAACAACGCCCTGCGCTTTAATCTTAGCAGCAAGGTCTGCTTTTTCAACTATTTTTACAGTTTTTGTAGCTAATTTATTACCTTCTTCATCTTCTTCATCCTCAATATAGGCACCAGAAGCATTTGCATTATAGGTAAGATTTACTTTTTTATCTGTGTATGAAGGTCTGATTGTGATAGTCGGATCATCATCATCAGGATCAACAGGAATTTCTTTACCCTCTGTTATAGGATCACCGCCCGAAGGATTATCTCCAGGAGGAATGATTTCCCAGTTACTGAAGTCGAAATCCGGATCCGGATGTTCCGGAACATCATCAGGAAGAACGATAACCGGAGTTTCACCGATGATATAATAATCATCAATCTGATCTCCGTCAGGATCTTCAACTACAACATGAATCGGTTTAAATACAGCAATGTTACCTGCGTTTCTGCATTCATCCATGTAGTAAACAACAAGCTTTTTGCCGGCACCTGTGTAATTTGTTAAATCAACATCAAAAGAATATTGATGGATAGGCTCATCAAGATAAATCCAAAGATCCGGATTTTCCAAAGGGCTGTCATCCTTAGATTCTTCATCCGTTATATAATAAGCATATACACCTGAACCTCTGTTGTCCTTAAGGAAAGTAATACCGTCATCATCAATACCCTGACCTGTATCGGTTAAGGTAATTGTTGCATGGTTTTTGGTTGTGTTTTCACCAACAGCAATAGGTTCTACATCATCATCAAATACTGTAAAGTATGTACTTGTAATACCGGATCTGTTTCCCTTATCGTCTGTTACCTCCATCTGGAATGTGTAACGTCCCGGTTTTGAATTCTTATCAACCGTATATTCAGGGAAGGTTACATTACCTTCTGCATCAGGGGTAAGCACTACTCTGTTAAGACCTGTTACGGGGTTGCCGTCCGGGTCAAGAAGTGTAACCTCAAATTTAGTAAATTTAGTACCTGCATTTTCAGTATTACCTAATTTTGATTTATCGTAAATACTAACCTGCAGTGATGAATTGTTATTGATCAGATGTCTCTGATGTACCGTCAACAACTGAGAACCATCAATCTGACCATTACTGTCTTTTGTTGTATTAATGATATAGAAGTCTGAAAGAGGATCTGTCCTGTCAGCAGGATTTACATGTGTAAACTCTTTCTTATCTTCATAGTTTTTAGCAATCTGCCCTGCAAGCTCACTAATGAAATCAGATTCGGTTGATGTAATATAGGTATTATCAGCACCGATACCATCGTTATCTGTACCTACACGGCCATCATCCTTATTACTGATATAGAAGATTTCATTTTCATCCATACGGGTAATACCATCGATATAACCCTGTGAATCTTTTTCAGGATCAGGTATACCTGTTCCCTTCTCACCTGCGATGTTTACAAAATACTTCTGCGGAGCACTCTGAACATACTGAACTTCCTTAAGAGCATCAAATGCGGTTGCATCGTATGTCATGGCAAGGTCGCCGAACTGGAAGTATGTCATAGCACCACAGCCATGGCTGCTGTATGATACGATAGGACCGAAGCCGTTTCCGGCAGCTGCAAGAATCGGAATGGAATAATTGTTAAACCATGTTTCTTCAGCGCCCATCTGATTTCCGGAATATCTTCTTGATGTTACTGTCACAGTATCTCTGTTAAGAACAACTTTAATACGAAGCTTTGTACCGGTAGCCATAGAAGGCATTGCAATAGATCCAACAACTGTACCAGGTACGCTCTCTATAGTAGCTGCTGCGTTCTGGATTTTGCGAAGTTCAACTTTCTTGGTAGACCAGTTGATGAAAAAGCTGTAACCATTTAAGCTGCCGTTAGTAATTGCAGCATTAAGAAGGAAGCCTGCACCGATAAGTGTATGGGTATCAATAGCACCGCAGTCAAGGTCGAACTCTATCGTTCTTCTTGAATCACTTGTAGCAGGATAGAACATATAGTCGGTTAAAGCATTTGTACCGTAACCTGCAAACATCATATTAGCACGTCCGTTTGCTTCCCATGAATAAGTATGCTGGTTGAACGGCCAAAGAGTAGTACCGGGTGCGCCAAATCTTTTTGTTACAAAAACATCCTGGATTAAGCACGGAGTACCTGCGCCGTTTCTTGCTGACATATGAGAATTGTCAGCGCCTCTGTATGGCTGCTTCTTCTGCTGTTCAGCTGATAAATTAAGAGCATTATAAGCAGCTGCATTATAATAATGATCATATACATACCAACCATCAAGGTTTGTTGTATCAATCTTAACAGCTGTATCCGTTATACGGAAGCTTGAAGGATCCATACCCTGAGCAATTAATGCTGCAGTTAATTCAGCCTTAAAATCTTCAAAGGTTCCCGGATAATCTGCCGGAATAGAAACTGCAATATCTACTTCCGGAGTAGGGTTTTTACCATAATCCATAGTAGCAGAAACACCAAAAGCATTCACAGCACCAAACTGTAGGAAACTAAGCAGCATAGCTAAGCAAAGAACAGAACTAAGAACTTTTTTCCAAAGTTTTCTCATTAATTTTTCTCCTTTCCAAAAAATTTGTTTAGCCCTTTTACCCTGTGGGTTATCAGTAAAATACTGATAGATTGCAGTGCAAAAACAAAATCCGCACAACGAAACCTTATTATGTTCTTAATAAAGTTTGCTGTGCGGGGATTGACGGTATTACTAAATTTTGCGCTAATCGACCGTATTATAAATAAAACAGCAAAGAAGAACAAGGTATCAGTATTTATGTTCATATTATATGACTGTAATCACAAACTTGTCAACGAGTTTCAATTTGGTTAATAATTTTTTAACAAATTTGTACAATTTTGATGCTTTCAAAAACTGCTTTTGTTACATTTTGAACAATGCAAAATCACCAAACCAGTGAATTTTGCAAATTCTATATAATAATTTGTATAGAAAATACAGACTTTTTGTGCTTTATCATTAAAGGTCTATATAATTAGGTATATTAATAAGATTTTGCGGTATAACAAGCAAAAAGCATATGTAAAGCTCTTGGCTTCACATATGCTTTTGACAATAATTCAGATGTAAAGTTGTTTTGGTTTACACTGATATTTTCAATTAAAAATCAAAGCGGTATTCAAAATCAGTCCACTCATGTGCTGCAAAATTACGAATTCTGACAACAAGCTGATTTTCATAAACCTCAACCTGAAGCCCCATTCCTGTATTCTGAACATCGGCATCTCCAACATCATTTTCCGAGCCGAACGAAGGCACATTTATGTAGGTAATATGATTATCTTCATGATTGATATTATACTCGTTTTCAA
>JAIDJS010000357.1 GCA_029052085.1 Eubacterium sp. | reverse complement strand
GCTCCATAGTACCGTTCCAGGCATTAAAGCTCTGAACCGTAAAGGAGGACAAATGAGAAACGGGAGTATCAAACGAGCCTCTTGGAAGTGAATCCAGATAAACGGCTCCTGCATTTGAATAAATATCCTTTAATTCATCAAAATCAACAGTAAATTTATCAATGCCTTTGCATAAATTGCCGCTTTCAAGATACCATTTAATCTGTTCTTCCATAAGTTTACATTGATTATTTGCTTTTTCCTTAATCTTTGCACTTTCACAAACAAAAAGAATACCATCAGAATAATCAAAAATACCATTACTATTATATGCAAGAGGAAGATATTTATCGTTACAAGGCAATGAACCGCCGTTATTTAATATTTCCGCATCAGCATAAAGATTTTCCCGAGCCTTTATTGCTTTTCCTTTCAGGCTGTCTGCAAGATCTTCAATACATTTTGCAAATTTCTTGTTTGATTTGAAAAGCACTTCATTTGCCGGAATAATATCAATTTTATCAAGCCTTCCGGTTCTTCTTTGTGTTGCAATATCAAAGGAAGCAATTCCGTCTATCATATCTCCCCAAAGCTCTATTCGGGCAGGTTCGGACGCACCGGGAGGGAAAACATCGATAATTCCGCCCCTTATTGCAAACTGTGAAATACCATCCACCTGATCATATCTGCTATAGCCTGCTGCAACCAATTTTTCGGCAAGCGCATCCACATCAACCGTATTGCCGTCCTTAATTTCAAGAGAAAGCGTTTTCAGGTTTTCGGGCGGCATGGTTTTCTGGCAAGAAGCATTTACCGAGCATACAACTGCACTGTATTCGCCCTTTATCATTTTAGAAAGCACACCCAGGCGGATATGTTCAAATTCATGAGATACACCTGCAACCTGCTGAAAAGTAAATTCACGGGCAGGATAAAAGAGTACACCCTCCTGAAGTGCACCCAGATTCTCACTCATTCTTACTGCCGATGCCTCATCAGGCATTATGATAAGCGCCTTATTATTTTTTAATTCTACAAGAGAATGAATAAAATGCGCCTTAACCGAATCAGACACACCTGTTGCCCCGACAGGCATACCACCGGGGGTTATGCTTTTGCCGAGGCTTAAAAATTCATTGCTCTTTTCAAAAATTTTTGAATAGCAGGACATATATATTTTTTCCTTTTTTAATAAACATAATCTTTAAATATTTATGAATTAAACAAATTCATAGCTTTATCCGTTTCTCCGCTTACCAAAAACGGAACAGCCTTTGCCGTATTTTCAAGAGCGGATTTTAAATCACTCTCCAACTCTTTCGGAAATCTGCCAAGCACCCAATCAATCAGATCATAATCAGCACTCGGCTTTTTGCCAACGCCGACCTTTATTCTTGAAAAGCTTTCGGAACCAAGGTGCGCAATGATGCTTTTAAGACAATTGTGTCCGCAGGCCG
>JAIDJS010000356.1 GCA_029052085.1 Eubacterium sp. | reverse complement strand
CGACCCCCGAGATCTACACGCGTAAGATCGTCGGCAGCGTCATATCTGTATAAGAGACAGGATACAGGATGAATGTCTTGATATCAGAACTACAACAATGGGTATCTCACTGCTTGATTGTGCAGATTCAAATATAGACAGAGCCTGTGATAAGGTTTACGATAAAATTTGCACAAAGGCAGAAAAGCTTGTTTCAACAGGCGAAGATATTGAAAAGCAGTATGGTATTCCGATTATAAACAAGCGTGTTTCTGTAACACCTATTGCAATTCTTGCAGGTATAAGCGGCGGAGATCCTGTTAAATATGCTCTTGCTCTTGAAAAAGCTGCGCAGACAATCGGGGTCAATTTTATCGGCGGTTATTCAGCTTTGGTTCAGAAAGGATTTTCGGCAGGCGACTTAGAGCTGATCAACTCAATTCCGGAAGCTCTTGCAAGGACAGAGCATCTCTGTTCTTCTGTAAATATCGGCTCAACAAAAGCAGGCATCAATATGGATGCTGTTAAAATAATGGGTCAAAAGGTTAAGGAGGCTGCAGAACTTACCAAGGATAAAGACTGCATTGGTGCAGGTAAGCTTGTTGTATTCTGTAATGCTCCTGAGGACAATCCGTTTATGGCAGGCGCTTTTCATGGTTTATCTGAGCCAGATTGTGTTATAAATGTGGGTGTTTCGGGTCCCGGAGTTGTAAGAGCGGCTATTTCCAAATATCCGGATTACAGTGTTAATGAGGTTGCAGAGCTTATTAAGAAAACTGCGTTTAAAATTACAAGAATGGGTCAGTTAGTTGGTGTTGAAGCATCTCAAAGACTTGGCGTTCCGTTTGGAATTGTTGACTTATCTCTTGCTCCTACACCTGCTGTCGGTGATTCAGTTGCTCATATTCTTGAAGAAATCGGTCTTGAGCAGTGCGGCGGTGCAGGTACAACTGCTTGTCTTGCAATGCTGAATGACGCAGTTAAAAAAGGCGGTGTTATGGCATCTTCAAGTGTTGGTGGACTTTCCGGTGCATTTATTCCTGTTTCCGAGGATGCAGGTATGATTGATGCTGCAAGAAGCGGATCCCTTACGCTTGAAAAGCTTGAAGCAATGACAGCCGTATGCTCCGTCGGACTTGATATGATTGTGATTCCCGGTGATACAACAGCTGAGGTTATCAGCGGTATTATTGCCGATGAAGCTGCAATCGGTATGGTTAACGGAAAAACGACTGCCGTTCGTGTAATTCCGGCAATCGGAAAGAATTTAGGCGATGAGCTTGAATTCGGCGGTCTTTTGGGTTCGGGTCCTGTAATGAAGGTTAATACAAAATCCCCTGCTAAATTTATAAACCGCGGTGGTAAAATTCCTGCTCCGCTTCACAGTCTTAAAAACTAATATATAATGAAAGAGCCGTTTAAAAACGGCTCTTTTTTAATACAGTTCCGGACTTTTTACTTTTGCAGCGTTTAAAAGTATTTCTCTGGTTTTGTGCATACATAATTCCTGATTGAATTTTTCCGATGAAGCAAGATACTTTTTTTCGCATGCCTTTTTTTCTTCCGGATGCTCAATCCAGTAATCAATTGCTTTTGCAAGGCTTCTTGGACTTCTTGCTCTGAAAATACATTTTTCATCAACAGCAAATTCGTGTGTTGCACTAAGCTTTGAATTTGAAACAATGGTTAATTTGCCGCATCGTATTGCTTCAAGACAGGATATTCCCTCTAATTCTATGATTGCAGGATGCGCATAAATATTGCAGTAATTTATTACTTCTAACATTTCTTCTCTTGAATAAAGCTTAAAAATCGGAGCAATCGGCAAATCTTTTGACAGAATCTTATAGTAAAGTTCTTCAAACCCCTGCCCTGCTAATATAAGCTGAATTCTGTTTTTATATTTTGATTGTTTAATTGCTCTGATCAGCGTATCCTGTGATTTTTCACGAGCATATCTTCCTGTTGTAAGAATAACAATCTTATCTTTGAATTCAACCGGTTTTTCTGTTTCAAGCTTTCTGAAGAAATGGTTCACTCCGTTTGAAACAACAAAGCCGGGTGTTTCTTTTTTTATGCTTTTTTCAAATTGATTTTTAATAAACTCCGTAGGATAGTGGATTGCGGCGGCATACTTATAAACGTGATCATAGATAAATCTGTAAACCTGTTTATTTGCTGTTTTAATATTGTTCAACTTGAAGTAGGCAGTAAAGTTCTGTGCCTGCATATGAAAGCCAGCTGTAACAGGAATACCAAGTTCTGTTGCTATTCTTACTGAAACTATACCAAGCTGAAGAGGGAACATAATATGTACAACATCAGCACCTATAATTGCATTTCTGATAATATCCTCATCCGGTTTTGCAAGTGACACGCCAACCTTGTCTATAAAAGCATTAAGCAGAATGCCAAAATCAATGTTTGATACAACAAAAACATTTTCGTCCTCTTTTCTGTTCTGGTCTGCGCATAGAATACGAACGGTATCTCCCCTGCTTTTTAAATATCTTACTAAATTCATAGTAGCAACGGTTGTTCCGTTATTTTCTTCTCCGAGAACATCGCAAACAACTGTAACTGTCATAAAGCTTTCTCCTTTATTACGATATAAATTTTAAATTCGGAAATCTTTTTGCCATAAATCCATCATGAAAGGCTTTGTCAATAAATGCACCTATTGCAGTAAATGCCTCCTGACCTGAATTTCTTCCTGAATAACGAAGAATTGCAGTAACGGTAATCAATAAATCAATTGCTAGAATAATAAACATAGCTGTTGCAACTGTTTTCATGACATTTTTCGGAATTCTTTCAAGCAGTCTGCTCAGAGGCTTATATACAATGAAAATGACAGCAACGCAGAGCATTCCCCAGACAGCCATATAAGGAATCGTTGTTCTGCCGTTGATATTTAAAAGCTTGCCTTCGTAATTCCATGAACGTGTTCCAAGCAGCGTTTCTTCAAGAAAATTTAATATGTATTCAACTGCGCCTCCGCCGATTGCACCAATGAAGAAAACTTTCCACCACTCTGTTTGTTTATGGAGACAGCCTATAATGATTATTGCACCGCAGCCATAAACAAAATTAAATGGTGTAAAAATACTTCCGTTGCAATATATAAATCCATAACCATTAAAAAAATTCAAAAAGGTTTCCCATAATGTGCCGACAATTCCGCCGAGCATATAAATGAAAACAATTTTATAAAAGTTCATTTTTGCTGTTTCATTTACTTTTGCGTGACTTGATATAATGATTTTTGCTTTTGTCTTCACTTTTTTTGTGCTTGTAATACTTTCCATATTTTCTCCTCTAATACAAATTGTAATTAACCATACTACTGTTTGTTGTTTTACATATTATATCTTTTTGTCTAATAAAAGGAAATAGACAAAGTTTTTACATTGTAAGAGAAAATGTAAGTTTTATAAATTGTTTATATTTGGATAAGTATTTTAATTTTATATATTTCAATTGCTTGACGGAATTGAGAAAAAAATGTATATTTTAATATATATTTTAAGTTAGGAGGCGAGCAAATGAAAAACAGGGATTCCTTTTCGGGCTATCATCCGATAGTAAATTTTCTGTATTTCTGCTTAGTGATTGGTTTTACTATGTTTTTGATGCACCCTGTTTGCCTTCTGATTTCCTTGATTTGTTCAGTATATTATCATATCAGTCTTAACGGAAGGAAGTCTGTTGGCTTTTTAGTTAGATTTGTACTTCCTATGCTTTTTTTAACTGCAATCGTTAATCCTGCATTTAATCATCGCGGAACGATTATATTGTGTTATCTTCCAACAGGTAATCCTCTTACACTGGAAAGTATTTTATATGGTATAGCGGCAGGCATTATGCTGGTTTCTGTTTTATTATGGTTTAGCTGTTATACTGCTGTTATGAGTTCGGATAAGTTTGTTTATCTTTTCGGAAAAGTTATACCCTCTCTGTCTTTAATGATTAGTATGGTGCTGAGATTTGTTCCGAAATTCAAGATACAGTTTGAAAGTGTAAAAGAAGCGCAGGCAGGAATGGGTCGGGATATTTCAAGCGGAAGTATATTTACACGATTAAAAAATGTTTTGAATTGTTTTTCCATTATGGTTACATGGTCATTGGAAAATGCGATTGATACGGCAGACAGCATGAAAAGCAGAGGCTATGGATTAAAAGGCAGAACATCTTATTCCAATTACAAAATCTGCGAGAAAGATAAATATTGCTTAATATGGCTTAGCTTTTGCTTCATTTATCTTTTAAGCGGAGTTGTTTCGGGGATTTTATATTGGCGTTATTTTCCGAGTATTCAGGGTGCATCTGCCGAACCGTTTGTTATAAGCTTTTTATTTGTTTATTTTTTAATGTGTATTACACCGATTGTCATAAATCAAAGAGAGGATAAAAAATGGAAATCCTTAGAATCGAAAATTTAACATTTTATTATCCGAATTCGGATATTCCTGCAATTGATAATGTTTCTGTTTCCATAGATTCGGGCGATTTCTTTGTACTGTTCGGACATTCGGGAAGCGGAAAATCAACGCTGTTACGCCACTTGAAGCCGCAAGTCACTCCTCATGGAGTAAAGCACGGCAGAATACGGTTTTGTAATAATTCAATAGACAGCCTGTCAGAGTATGACAGCGCATCAAAAATCGGATTTGTTATGCAATCTCCGGATAATCAGATTG
Source organism: Eubacterium sp. (assembly GCA_029052085.1). Lineage (GTDB taxonomy): Bacteria > Bacillota > Clostridia > Oscillospirales > Acutalibacteraceae > Eubacterium_R. The sequence goes on along the minus strand of JAIDJS010000356.1, from coordinate 3,688 downwards.
TTACGGATAAGGTTTGGCATGAGCTTGCATTTGGTTTGGAAAGTCTTGGATATGATATGCAAACGATAAGGCGAAGAGTAGCTGAAACGGCATCCTTTTTTGGTATTCAGAATTGGTTTTATAAGGATATTTCCGAGCTGTCCGGTGGGCAGAAGCAGCTTCTTAATCTTGCATCGGTTATGGTTATGCAGCCAAGTCTTCTTATACTTGATGAGCCGACAAGCCAGCTTGATCCGATTGCTGCTTCGGATTTTTTAGCGGCACTCAAGAAGATTAATACAGAGCTTGGAACGGCGGTTGTTATTACAGAGCATCGGCTTGAAGAGGTTTTACCTCTTGCTGATAAAGCTGCGGTAATGGAGAACGGAAAAATGCTTTGCTGCGGAACTGTTGAAGAGATTGGCAGATATCTTAAAGATAATAACAGCAGAATGTTTCTTGCAATGCCTGCAGCAGCAAGAATATGGGGTTCGGTACATACTGAATTACCCTGCCCTGTTTCTGTTAATGAAGGGCGAACATTTCTGAAAGAATATTCTGAAGCAAACGATATCAAATCAATAGATGTGAAGCCATCAAAGACTTTTCATAATGTCAAGGTTTCAGTTGAGCATGTTTGGTTTAAATATGGCAGAAATCTGCCTGATGTGTTGAAGGATGTTAATTTAACCGCACATTCCGGTGAACTGTTTTGTATTCTCGGCGGTAACGGAACAGGAAAAACAACCTTGCTCAGGCTGATTGCAGGCTTTTGCAATCCTCTAAGCGGCGAGGTTAAGACCTATGGAAAGGTTTGCTTTTTACCGCAGAATCCCCAAACTTTATTTATTAAGAAAACGGTTTATGCTGATTTAGCTGATGCTTTAAATGAGCAAAAGTTGTCTGAAGAGCAAGTAAAGGACAGGATTGGAAGTGTAATAAAGCTATGTCGGTTAAACGGTCTTGAAAACAGGCATCCGTTTGACCTTTCGGGAGGAGAACAACAGCGGACGGCACTTGCCAAGCTTCTTTTATTAAAACCTGAAATATTGCTGTTGGATGAGCCTACAAAGGGATTTGATGCGGTCTTTAAAGAAGAGTTTGCAGACATTTTAAGGGAATTGCTGAATGCAGGTGTCTGTATAATTATGGTTAGTCATGATATTGAATTTTGTGCCGAGCATGCCGATACCTGTGCTTTGTTTTTTGACGGAAATATCGCAGCGGGCGGTTCGCCTCAGGAATTTTTCAGCGGCAACAGCTTTTATACTACCTCGGCTAACAGAATTGCAAGAGATATGATACCAAACGCTGTTACTGCTGATGATGTGATAGAGGCAGTCGGCGGAGAAAAGTTACATGTTTCTAAAAGTTCAGATACGCATTATATTGTTGAAGCTGAAAGCAATTTCTGCAAGACAGTGAAAGCAAAAAAGTTTCCTGTTTGGCGGAAAATCGGTGCAGGGATATCGGCCCTTCTTGCTTTTATAATTTATCTTTTTGCTGCTAAAACAGATATATCCGATTTTAGCGGAATAACGGATTTAGAAATAAAACAAATTGTTGTATATGGTTTGTTTATTGCTTTTCTTATACTGACCGCCGTATTTATGGGTAAGAACAATAAGTCAATTCCCATTCAGATGCCTAAGGAAAAGCGGAAACTATCAAAGAGAACCATTTTTTCAGTTGTTTTAATTCTTCTTTTTATTCCGTTAACGTTATTTATCGGTGTGTTCTATATTGATATTAAACAGTATTATCTTGTTGCTTTTGCCGTTTTGCTTGAATGTATGCTGCCTTTCTTTGTGATATTTGAAGGCAGAAGACCTAAAGCAAGGGAGCTTACCATTATAGCTGTGCTTTGTGCACTTGGTATTGCAGGCAGGGCTGCTTTCTTTATGTTTCCGCAGTTCAAGCCGGTTCTTGCGTTAACAATCATTGCCGGTGTAGCTTTCGGCGGTGAAACAGGATTTCTTGTCGGGGCAATCACAATGCTTGTATCAAATATCATGTTTTCCCAAGGACCATGGACTCCGTGGCAGATGTTTGCAATGGGAATCATCGGTTTTTTTGCAGGAGTTCTGTATAAAACAGGTTTCCTCAGACGTTCGAGAATTTCCCTCTGCATCTTCGGAGTGATTTCGGCAATTGTTATTTATGGCGGAATCATTAACCCCTCCTCCGCTTTGATTTGGGGAAATGAAGCGCTGAATTGGAATATCATATTAAGCTGTTATGCTACAGGATTTACTATGGATTGCATTCATGCCATTGCAACAGCTATAATTCTTTGGTTTATTTCCGAGCCAATGCTGGAAAAGCTTGACAGAGTAAAAACAAAATATGGTTTGCTGGATTAGCATTTATAAAAAAAGAGCAGTCTTAAAGGACATTATGCAAGGTGTCCCAATGACTGCTCTTTTACGATTTTATTTTTGAAAAAAAGATTTATTCCTCACACTTGGTAGGAACAGAGCCTATTTCAAGCTTAGGCTTGCTGAATTCTACGATTGCATTTATCGGTTTTTCACCTATGCCTGCGTTTGCCCTAAGGCATACGGTTAAACCTTTGAAGTTTTCTTTTTCCGGAAGCTTGCAGGTTATGGAAATTCTTTCCCATTGTGTGTTATTTATGGGCTTACTTCTGAAAAATTGACCTTTGTTATATGAGTTGCTGTTTATAAGCGCAAGTGTTCCGCCTCTATTATTGTCATTACTGCATTGAAGAACACGCGCCCATACGGAAAGTGTTACGGTAGCTCCATATAATTCATCAACATCCTCAACAGTTTGAATGATGTTCATCTGCCCTTTTGACTGATTTCCTGCATGTTTTATAATTATTGAATGATCCTTAAATAAAACGCAGGTGCTGTTATTTACCGTCTGCCAATATGAATTCAATTGTTTGTCTGCGCCGATTATTCCTTTAATGCAGGCATCTGAATTAACATAACCCTCTGATACTCTGGAGTATGGAAAATCAAAATCAAGAACCTTTGAATAATTTTTGAGTACACCCAAAGGCTTCTTTTCAATTGGATTGTTATATAACTGTGAAAACTGAGAAGCAATGTATTTATTATCATTTGTTGACAAATTGCCCTTTAAAAATTGCTTTCCGACAATACTGTTTTGAAAAAATGTATTAAGCTTCTTAAATAGAATAAGTGAAAACTCTTCTCTGATCTGAGTAATTTTTTCATCACAGAAAATCGGATCTTCTGCAACAGCATCAACACATTTATACAGATATTCGTAAAATTCATGGCAAAAGTGCTGATCTGTTAAAGACCAAGGATGATCTGTATCTGCGTAAGCAACCAACGGAAGCTTGATAACATGGCAGTTAACACATTTTTCCTTAAAGGATTTATATAACTCAGCCAATATGCCGTTAACCTCATCACGTGTTCCGCTTGGGAAATAATACATTTTTCCTTCGTGTGTATAATAAGGTGTTCGATTGTTTTCTATAAGAATGATTTCTTCTTCTTTATAATTCAGATCTTCCTTCAGCCATTTAATAAGCCTGTCCAATATAATATCAGATCCGTATTCATTCAGTAAATCAATTCTGTTTATTATTTCAAATTTACTGTTGGAAAAAAAGCTATTAAGACCTTTGCGGTAAGCATTATTAAACAATGCAGAATGGGTAAAATAATGCTCATAACCGTCTTCCGATATTTATTTAACCAGATAG
>JAIDJS010000355.1 GCA_029052085.1 Eubacterium sp. | reverse complement strand
ATCACAAATAAAATCAGATAAACTATTATACACCTGCAGCGAACGGGCAGGAGAAGGATCACGATAGGAATAGCAATTCATACCGCCATCTCTTCCTCCAGGAAAGCCGGCCCCATATGCACCGCCCTGAACCCTTACAATATTCCAAAGATAATTCAAAGAAATAATATTGGAGGCAATTCTTAAAGAGCCATTCATTTTTGTATCAGCATCTAAAAGATGATAACCCTTAACTGCAAAAGCTATCTGAGCTGGAATGCGTATACCCATTCTTTTTGGCAAATCAGTCTTATATTCGGCTTCCTTTGGCATTTTATTTCCGCTTGGAAGTTTTGAAAGCAAATCGGAAACGGAAACATTCTCCGAGGATGTTATACTTACGGTAAGATTCGCTTTGCATACGGCTTCGGCCTTAACCCTGTTCACAAGAGATATAAACGCATTGACCATACCATTGAAATCATCGGCAAAATCATGAAGAAATTTCATTGAGGAATATCCATTTATCGCTTCATTAACCGCACCTTTTGCACTATATTGAGCCTGAACGGCGCCAACACCTAAGGAATGCCCGTTTCCTATTGCTGATTGGCGAGCCATTTCATATGTTTGCATAACAATTTCTTTAATTTTATTAACATCATCAAATTTAGATTTAGTTAAAACCTCATTTATAAGCGCTTTGGCAGTTGAAAGATTTTCTTCAAGAATACCTGCACGAACTGTTAAAAACGGTGTGCATTTTTCTGTTTGATTATCTTTTCCGAATGCCTCTATTGCAAAGGAAAGACTGCCGATATATGTTTTTATATTCTGCTGCAGCTCGGTTACAGAATAATTTTCCGTTGGGAATTCTCCGAAAAGTGACGGAAAAAGGGATAGCTGTGTAAGCTCAGACAGACTGAAAACAGTTAAAGGAAAATACATTGAAAGATAAACTATCCCGTTTGTATTTATTGGATGATACAGTACATTTACCCCATTCTCACAAGTTTCAACTGTTTTTATAAGCTCAGGTGTATCGCTTACCTCATTCAAAGAAAGCATCGGAAGTGCTTCAACAGCCTCTGCGGAATCAGGCGTCTGCTGCCAAAGAGCCAGCTGTTCATTCTGGTGAACAAGCAGCTGTTTTTCTTCCTCTGTTAAAGCAGAAATTTCGGATTTGATACGATTTTCTTCTGCTTTTCTTTCTTCATTTCCCAAAACAGAAGACGGAAGCATATGAAGCACTGCTTTTCCTCTGTCATCAAGCAAAAGCTCTTCCATTAATGTTTCAAACGCATTCGTTTCAGCCATTTTTTTCAGAGTATCCGTTACTTCATCATTATCAAGATAAAGCATAGGGTCCCCGCCGTAAAGCCAGCCGTTTAATGCAAAGGTAGCTCTGTAAAGACCCTGAGGCTCCGGCACCTGCCTTAAATGAAATGCAAAACGATTGATTGAAGCTAAAACTGATTTTTTATCAAGTCCGTCTGCCACAAGCTGCTTGACGGTTTCTTTTATAATATTACAAATTTCAGAGCTGTCGGAATCTTTCATATTTCTTACAATAATCAAAAGATACGGCTGAGCAACACCATCTATAACCATCATTTCCATATCTTCGGCAATTCCCGATGACAACACGGCCCTCTTCAGCGGAGAATCATTTGAATCAGCAAGAACATCACACAACACCTTTGCGGCAAACACCTTTTCTTTTTCGTCAAATGCGCCGATAATTTTGCCTAACGCTAAAACTGCTTTTTTCTCACTGTTTGGGCAATCTGTAATTTCATAATAAGCCGTTCCCTCATTTGAAACAGGCTTTTGCATTGAAAGAACGGGAAGCTTATTGCTTTTCTCATATTTTTCAAGATAGGAATGAATCATCGCCAGCGTTTTTTCAAGCGGAATATCCCCATCAAGGAAAAAGCGCGCATTAGACGGATGATAAAATCTGCGATACGTTTCAACAAACTGCTCATAGGTTAAATCCGGAATTACGGCAGGATCTCCGCCTGAATTAAAACGATAACAATTATCCGGAAAAAGAAGATTGTTTATCCCCTGCTCTATCCTGTCATCAACACCGGACATTGCACCCTTCATTTCATTAAAAACTACGCCTTTATAAGCAGGATTTTCTTCATTAAATTCAATATGAATTCCCTCCTGATAAAAGATATTTGGGTTTTCAAGAATTTTAGGCGCAAAAGCTGCATCAAGATAAACGGATGTAAGATTAAGAAAGTCCTTATCATTACGGCTGGATATTGGATAAACCGTTTTATCAGGATAGGTCATAGCATTTAAAAAGGTATTCATAGAACTTTTCATAAGCTCAACAAACGGCTCTTTAACAGGGTATTTTTCCGAGCCGCAAAGCACGGAATGCTCAAGAATATGAAATACTCCTGTGCTGTCCTCCGGCAACGTTTTGAAAGCCACTGAAAAAAGCTTATTTTGCTCGCCGTTATCAAGCCAGCAAAGCTCTGCACCGGTTTTATCATGGCTCATTTCATACAGTGTTCCGTTTATTTCATCATTTTTTCTTATTCTGTTTATGGTAAAACCGAACTGTTTTGTTTTTTCTGCTATATTCATTCATTTACTCCTGATTAGAAAGATATTTAAAAGCTGAGTGAGCGGCAATATTACCCTCTCCAACTGCTTTTGCTATTTGATATGGTGCGCCTGTACAATCTCCTGCTGCAAAGCATCCTTTAATATTTGTTGCCATATTTCTATCCACCGCAACACAATTATCATCTGTTTTAAGTCCCTGAATTAAAACGGCAGGAGAAACGGATTGTTTAAGAAAGAATACGCCGTCAAGCTCAATTTCAAAACCATTACGGCAGCGAACACCGCTTGCTTTTCTTTCCCCCAGAATTTCCGTTACAGGAGAACTTAATATTTCAACATTTTCAGCATTGAATTTGCTTTCTTTAAACAAAGGCTGATAATATACTTTTTCCGCTAAAGCAGCAAGGTATTCCGCCTCTTCTTCCATCGAAGGATTATCACAAATAACAGCTATCGTTTTTCCTTTATACAGATTACCATCGCAGGTAGCACAATAGCTTACACCTCTTCCAAGGAGTTCTCTTTCCCCTTTAATCGGACGAGCAGCTTCAACACCTGTTGCGATGATTACCGATTTGGCATCAAACTCCTCCTGATCGGAAAGGAGAGCAAAATAGCTACCCATATTATAAATTCCCGTAATTCTTTTTTCCGTTATGGAAATTTTGGCTTTTTTTAAATGTTCCGAAAGCTTTTCATTTAAATCTTTACCGCTTATATCAAAAAAGGGCGGATAATTTGAAATACATTCGGAACGCTGAACCTTATCGCTTAAATCCGAACTGCCGAAAAGATAAAAGCTTTTATGCCTGATTTTGGCATTAATTGCAGCAGATATACCGGCAGGACCGCTGCCTATAATCGCAATATCAACCAGATTATTCATTTGTTATCACTCCTAAATGCGAAATGCCTGCTGCGGATAAACCGCCGCAGACACTTTAAATATGTAGCTTAGAATACGGGAGTTAACCCTTTTTCTGTACAAGATAATTATATGCAACTAACATTGAATTATAAATTTCATCATTTGAATCTGCCATTTCAAATTCAAATGCAAAATTGGCAACATAGTAACCAGCAAATAAATGCAGTGTATCCTATCTGAACTCGGCAAAGAATTTGCCATTTAATTCAATCTTAATAATAGAATACCATAAAACTATATAATAATCAATTGTGAATCCTTTTTATTTCATAAACAACCAATCGGATAGTAAAACCATATTTTTTGCGATAAATTCATCCAAAATAAATAGGACATATAGCTTACCAAGCTTCAGCATAATTCCCGATTAGGTGTTTTTGCTTTAGCAGACCAACAATATCATAAAGTATCCGAGATTGCAGCTTGCGATTATTCCCTTTTAGGAATATACTATAAACATAACACCCGAGCCGGTTATACGAATTTTAACAAATTTATGATTGCAAAAATATACAGCACCTAAAAATTCCTGTACTATTTTTTCATTGCAAATCAGACAACCAATAAATATATACTGACATATGACAGATTCAACAGAAAAGGAGAAGCCCTTGAAAACAATCAATTCAATTTATAAGCAGCTGCCGGATGTGCTGCTTCCCTGGTACAAACAAAACGCACGAAAGCTTCCTTGGCGGCAGGACACCGATCCATATCATATCTGGCTTTCGGAAATTATGCTGCAGCAAACAAGAGTAGAGGCTGTACGGGCGTACTATCTGCGTTTTTTAGAACAGTTACCCGATATCCACACTTTGTCCAAGGCACAGGAAAGCCAGCTGTTCAAACTGTGGGAAGGGCTTGGATACTATAATCGTGCACGCAACCTGCAAAAAGCAGCACACGTGATAGAAACGCAATATGGCGGACATTTTCCCAATCAATATGAAGATATACGTGCATTGCCCGGAATCGGACCATATACTGCAGGTGCCATTGCCTCAATCTGCTTCAACCTGCCTTACGCTGCTGTAGACGGTAATGTACTGCGCATTATCACACGTATGACCGAAAACGATTCACCAATTGATTGTATGCAGACAAAAACAGAAATCGCCGCACAGCTTGAAAAGGTATATCCGAAAAACGATTGCGGGCAGTTTACGCAAGCATTAATGGAGCTTGGCGCAACAGTTTGTACACCGAAATCACCCAAATGCACTGAGTGTCCGGCAATGAAATTCTGCCGTGCATATGCAAACGGCACTGTGCTGCAGTATCCGGTCAAACAACCGAAAAAGGATAAGCGTTTGGAAGAACGCACAGTCTTTTTACTGCAACACGGAGATAAATATGCCATAACCAAACGCACGGAAAGTGGTTTGCTTTCCGGCTTATGGCAGCTGCCGAATGTGCTTGGTAAAATGGACATTAATCAGGCACTGTATACCGCAGAAGAATTTGGGGTTCAGCCTGTGGAATTATATAAGCAGATACACCGTATTCATATCTTTACCCATATAAAATGGCAAATGACATGCTATCACATTCTATGTGCCGAAAAGCCATCTGATTTCACTTGGGCAACTGTTCAGGAAATTCAAACCACATATGCACTACCAACGGCATTCCGCATGTTTTTTGAAAACCATCTTAAAAACGATTAAACAATCAAGCAATAAACACATAATAAACAAATGAGGTAGGAGTAATTTTAAAATGATAACCCTACCTCAAATTTATTCTAATTTTCTTTTTGATTATGTTACCAACACAAAATCATTTCCTATATTAACGAAAAAAGAGGGTGAACTGAATCACCCTCTCCTTTTTACCTTAATACGTGGAACTGTTTCCTGTGTTTCCCTCCCCTGTGTTATTTTCTGTGTTTATGTCTAAAAAAACAGAGCCGAGTAAAATCTGATATTCAGGGTTATAGTTCGTATTTTGTGCTACAATATATGCCTTTTCCGTGTTTGTGCAATAATTAGAATTTAACCATTTTATAAATCCTTTTGTTTCTGCAATACAATATTTAAGTCCATCAATAATTTCCCAATAATCACTATCTTTTGTATCAAGAATCCAATATAAAAATTCTTGTCCTATTGTTTCTATTTTGGGTACAAGTCCACCAGGTATTGCAATAATATCCACATCCTCAGAAAATTCATCAAAAACTATATTAAAGTTTGTCATAAATATGCTCCA
>JAIDJS010000354.1 GCA_029052085.1 Eubacterium sp. | reverse complement strand
GCTTTATGTTGTATTATTTTAAAAGTGATTTATACATCTTGATGTATTCATTTGCTGATTTGCCCCAGCTCATATCACAAAGCAAAGCACGCTGAACAAGGGTTTTCCAATAGTCCTTGTTATTGAAAGCATCAATTCCTCTGTAAATTGCGCCAAGCATATCGTAAGCATCATATGTCTTAAATGTAAATCCGTTGCCCTCACCGTCTCCGCTGTCGGTAATGGAATCACGAAGACCGCCTGTTTCACGAACGATTGGCAACGTGCCGTATCTGAGTGCAACCATCTGTGAAAGTCCGCAAGGCTCGCTCTTACTTGGCATTAAGAATAAATCCGCACCTGCATAAATCTTTCTTGCAAGATCGGGAACAAAGCCAAGACGAAGTCCTACCTTGTCGGGATACTTATCGTGAAGCTCACGGAAGAAGCTTTCATACTGCCATTCTCCGGAGCCGAGCACAACATACTGAACATTTCGCTCCCAAAGGCTCTTTTCAAGCACCTCTTTCATAAGGTCAACACCTTTATGGCCAACAAGCCTTGTAACGATTCCGATAATCGGAACATCAGAATCAACACGAAGCCCCATTGTTTTTTGAAGCTCTTCCTTATTCTTTGCCTTTGCCGAGAAATTATCGGCATTGTAGTTTTCCCAAAGAGCCGGATCGGTTTCCGGATTGTAGCTTTCTGTATCAATTCCGTTTAATATACCGCAAAGTTTCCAGCTTCTTTGATTAAGAATAGGGTCAAGTCCGTGTGAATACCAAGGATCAAGAATTTCTCTTGCATAGCTTGGGGAAACAGTTGTAACCTTGTTTGCACATTCAATACCTGCCTTTAAGAAATTAACAAGACCATCATATTGGATTAGACTGTAATGTTCCGGTGCAATGCCGAGAACATCCTCAAGCAGTTCATTGCCGTATTTTCCCTGATACTGAATATTGTGGATAGTAAATACTGTTTTGATATTTTCATATCCCATTTGGTTTGCATAGTAACAGCTGTAATAAAGCGGTGTTAATGCGCTTTGCCAGTCGTTGCAATGAATAATATCCGGTTTCCAGCCGATTGCCGGAATGATTTCAATTGCTGCTCTTGCAAAGAATGCAAATCTTTCGGCGTCGTCAAAGTGTCCGTAAATTCCGTCTCTCTTGAAATAATACTGGTTATCAAGGAAATAGAAAACTACGCCATTGAGCTTTGCTTCAAATATACCGCAGTACTGACGGCGCCAGCTTACAGGAACGGAAATAGATGTTATAAATTTCATTTTATCCTTATATTCCTGCTTGATGGAATCATAAAGCGGCATAACAACGCGGCAGCCGATTAATCTTTTGCGCAGAGCGATTGGAAGCGAACCTGCAACATCGCCAAGACCGCCCGATGCCATCCATGGATTTGCTTCTGATGATATAAATAATACTTTCATTTTTCTCCTCCGTTAAATCCTTGTGCCCTTTGAAAGAGAAACAGGGAATGTAGGTGCGCCTGAAAGCTCAACACCATTTTTGATATTAACATTTTTATCGGTTATAACGCAGTTTAATTTCGCATTTTCACCTACAACAGTATCCTGCATCAAAATGGAATTCTTAACAACTGCGCCCTTTCCGATTTTAACGCCCTTGAAAATAATGGAGTTTTCAACCGTTCCGTCTATAATACAGCCGTCAGCAGCAAGTGAATTTGTAAACTTGGATTCATGACCGTAAAGGGATGGCATATCATCTCTTTCCTTGGTACAGATAGGGGAATCCTTTCTGAAAAGCTTATTTCTGTTTTCTTTTTCAAGAAGCTTCATTGAAACATCATAATATGCCTGAACGGATGAAAGCGTTCCTACAAAAGCATCTGTTGCATCGTAAGCATATATTTTTAGATTTTTAGCATTAGCCATTATAATGTTTCTCTGGAATGAGATTTGATTTTTTGAATGCGCTGTTGTAATAAGCGATTCCAAAAGATATTTTTTCATTATAACAATATTAACGCTGTGGAAAATATTGCCCTCATCCGTTCTGTCAAGGCTCATTTCGGTAATCTTTCCGTCTTTTTCAACCTTGTCAAAACAAATTATGGATCCGATACCTTCCGGCATAGGAGCCCTTACTCCGACGATTGTTATATCTGCATTGGTCTTTTCGTGAGCATCAAAAAGAGCTTCATAATCAAGGGATAAAACATTGTTGCAATCGCTCATAACAACATATTCCTGATTGCTTTGTTCTAAAAATCCCTTGTTGCCGTAAATGGCATCAATTCTGTTGCCCCACATAGCTGCTGTGCCTACATTGAAAGGCGGGAGTATAAACAAACCGTCATTCTTTCTGCTTAAATCCCATGGCTTACCGGTTCCTACATGGTCCATAAGAGATTGGAAATTTGCATTTGTTATAACGCCGATTTTGGTTATTCCGCTTTCAACCATATTGGAAAGCGGAAAGTCTATTAATCTGTATCTTGAGCAGAATGGTACAGAACCCATTGTTCTCATTGCTGTTAAGCTGTCAAGTGCTTCCTCGTGAACGTTGGCAAAAACCATTCCTAAAACTGTTTTTCCATTCATGGCTTATACCTCCTCTCCTGATTTTATCATGACTCCGGGTTTAACTTCTTTTCCGTTTGTTATAATAGCATCAGAGCCTATAACGGAAATTCCCCAGCTTTCCGGATTTTCAAGATGCTCAGGAATTTCTCCGATTTTAGCATCTTCTTCAATAACTGCATTTTCAGCTACAATTGAATAATAAACCTTTGCGCCTTTTTTTATTGTTGCGCCCGGCATAATTACACTGTATCTTACATCTGCGCCGTCTTCGATAGTTACATCGCTGAAAATAACACTGTAATCAACATTGCCTTCAATTTCACAGCCTTCCGAAATTGAGGAATTTTCAACGATTGCATTCGGTCCTATGTAATGCGGCGGCGACATTGGATTTCTGCTGTAAATTCTCCAGCTCTTGTCGCTTAAATCAAGATCAACATTTGGATTGATAATATCAAGGTTAGCTTCCCAGAGCGAATCAATTGTTCCAACATCTTTCCAGTAACCTTTGAATGGGAAAGCAAACATTTTTTCATTTGCCTCAAGCATTGCAGGAATAATATTTTTACCGAAATCGTTTGCAGAGCCCTCGGTGTTCTCATCCTGAATTAAATATGCTTTCAACTTGTCCCAGCTGAAAACATAAACACCCATTGATGCTTTGTTTGATTTAGGCTCAGCCGGCTTTTCTGCAAATTCGTAAATTCTGTCCGTATCATCTGTTGCAAGGATACCAAAGCGTGATGCTTCTTCCCACGGAACCTCAAGCACGGCAATCGTGCATGCAGCATCGTTCTTTTTGTGGAAATCAATCATTTTCGCATAATTCATTTTGTAAATGTGATCTCCGGAAAGGACAACAACATATTCGGGATCGTATTTTTCAATGAAATTGATGTTCTGATAAATAGCATTTGCAGTACCCTTATACCATTCAGCTCCGCCGATAGCTTCATATGGCGAAAGTACGTGAACGCCTCCGTTTTGCCTGTCTAAATCCCATGGCTGACCATTACCGAGATAATCGTTAAGCTCAAGCGGCTGATACTGCGTAAGAACACCAACAGTATAGATACCGCTGTTTACGCAGTTTGAAAGCGGAAAATCTATAATTCTGTATTTACCGCCGTATGGAACAGCCGGCTTTGCTATATTTTTTGTGAGTACGCCAAGACGGCTGCCCTGTCCGCCTGCAAGCAGCATTGCAACAACATTTGATTTGCGTGCCATAAATTTTTCCTCCTTGATTAATCTGTTAATTATTTTTTTCTAAAAACAGGGCGTTCAAGCCACCCAGCTTAATGCCGATACTTTGTTCAAAACCATGCATTGGTTTTTTAGCCGATTTGTAAGTGCCGGAAAGCCTTGACTTGCCGCCGCCGTATTTTTTCAGATTGCTGTCAAATATAACCTTGTATGTGCCTTTTTCCGGAATACCGATTCTGTATTCCTCATGCTCAACAGGTGTAAAGTTGAAAACACCTATAATTTCTTTTCCTTCTTTGCTCATTCTGCGGAAGGCAATCGTTGAATTTCTGTTATCATCGCTTGAAATCCAGCTGAAGCCCTCCCAGCTGTAATCAATTTCCCAAAGCTCGGGATGTGCTTTGTAGAAATGATTCAGCTCCTTTGAAAACTGCTGAAGTTTTTTATGTTTATCAAAATCAAGAAGCAGCCAATCAAGCCCTTCTTCGAAGGCCCATTCCTTGAACTGACCGAATTCCTGACCCATGAATAAAAGCTTTTTGCCGGGATGAGCCATCATATATGAAAGGAAAAGCCTCATTCCGTCAAATTTCATTTCATACTCGCCTGGCATTTTATTAAGCAGGCTGCATTTTCCGTGAACAACCTCATCATGGCTGATCGGAAGAACAAAGTTTTCCGAAAAAGCATAAAAGAAGCTGAAGGTAATGCAATCGTGATTGTTTTTTCTGAATAACGGATCAAGCGAGGTGTAGCGAAGCATATCGTTCATCCAGCCCATATTCCATTTAAAGTTAAAGCCAAGCCCTCCGATATCGGTTGGCATTGTAATCATAGGCCATGCCGTTGATTCTTCAGCAATCATCATTATGGACGGATGCTCTTTGAACATAGCGGAATTAAGGGTTTTGAAAAATTCCACTGCTTCGTAATTTTCCCTGCCGCCGTCTTTGTTCGGTATCCATTCGCCTGCATTTCTGCCGTAATCAAGGTAAAGCATAGATGCTACTGCGTCAACTCTTAAGCCGTCAAAATGATATTTGTCTGCCCAGTACATAGCGGAAGAAATGAGAAAGCTTTTAACCTCGTTTTTGCCGTAATCAAAAACTCTCGTACCCCATTCTTTATGCTCGCCTTTTCTCATATCGCTGTATTCATAAAGCGGCTCGCCGTCAAATTCATAAAGACCGCAGGCGTCCTTAGGAAAATGCGCCGGAACCCAGTCCAGTATGACGCCTATTCCTGCCTTATGGCACTGATCAACGAAATACATTAAATCCTCGGGCTTGCCGTATCTTGATGTAGGAGCAAAATATCCGGTAACCTGATAACCCCATGAACCGTCAAACGGATATTCCATAATAGGCATCATTTCAATATGCGTGTATCCCATATCTTTTACGTAAGGAATAAGCTCATCCGCCATTTCTCTATATGAAAGGAAATCTCCGTTTTCATGCCTTTTCCATGAGCCGAAGTGGATTTCATAAATGTTAACAGGCTGTTCAAGCATATTTTTGCTTTTGTTGCCGTCAATCCATTTTTTATCAGTCCATTTATACGTGTCTATTTCGTAAACCTTGCTTGCCGTGCCGGGTCTGGTTTCGCAGTGAAAGCCGTACGGATCAGCCTTTTCAAGTGTTCTGCCGTCTTTTGTGCGAATTGCATATTTATAGCAGTTATAAATATGAACACCGCTTTTTATACATTCCCATATTCCCGGAGCAATCGGAATCATATAATTTGCTTCGTAATTCCAGCTGTTGAAATCACCAACAAGGGAAACCGCCTGAGCGTTAGGCGCCCAAACACGGAAAGCAAAGGTATCTCCTTCTATTCTATGAACGCCGAAAAACTCATATGCCCTGTAATTTTCACCTTTATGAAAAAGATAAACAGGGAATTGATATTCCTTTTTAATTTCACTCATAAGTTTTAATCTCCTTTTTCTGAGCATATCTTAAAACAAGCAAAAATTTTGCTGCTTTATGGGGATTAAATTCAAAATGATTTTTGTGCATAATACCCAATATTATTATAATTCAATGCTATTGTATCATTATGAAGCCTAATATTCAAGGCTTTTTTGTTTATTTTGTTACAAGGTTTTTTTTTGTTTATCAAATTATTGTGCAATATGTTACAAAACGCAAGCATATGTTTGTGCAATCTAAGGAAAAGTGTAAATATATTAAATTGTTCAGAGATTAGCAATTTCCAAAAAGATAAAAAATTCAAATATTTTTGCTGAAAAATTTTCTATATAAATGAAAAATATAATAGAATTTGCTATTGACTGTATAGAATTTATTAGGATATAATACTATTTATTAAGGAGGGAGTGCGTTGAAAGATATTATTGTTGTTTATCCTTCCAGAAATACTGGAATGAAGCTTCGCACTCTTATAGAAAAGGCAGGCTATCATGTGTCGCATATATGTGCGCATGGTGCAACAGCTCTTGAAATTGCTCAGGGAAAAAGAAGCGGCGTTATCGTTTGTCCTTTTGTTATGAGCGATATGTCGTCTGCCGAGCTTGCGGAGGCACTGCCTGACGGTTTTGATGTTGTTGCGCTTTCCAAAAACGGAAGCGAGCAGTATATGGGTAATATGCTGACTCTGGCAATGCCGCTTGATTTAAGTGAATTTCTGCAGACTATAGGGATTCTTGCATCAAGTCAATCGGGCTTTACAAAAAGAAGCGAAAGCGAAAATGATTATATATCAAAAGCAAAGGAAGCCTTAATGAGTGTCAGGGGTATGAGTGAATTACAGGCTCATAAATATCTTCAAAAAGTCAGTATGAACAGCGGTAAAAGGCTTCTGCAGACAGCAATGGATATTCTTGATAAATTGAATTAATATTGCAGTACAGCACGATTTGCATATTTTACAGCACATTCTGAGATTTGAACTTCATATTTTTGGAAGTATAATCAAACTGCGTTCGGAAAGCTTATTGTATAATTACGGAGATGATTTTATGAAATTTACAAAGATGCACGGCTGCGGCAACGATTATGTTTATGTAAACGGCTTTGAAGAGCAAATTGCTGATGAAGCAAAGGCCGCCGTTACGGTTTCTGACCGTCATTTCGGAATAGGTGCCGATGGACTTATCATTATTAAACCATCTGATATTGCTGATTTTGAAATGGTAATGTATAACGCAGATGGCTCGCGCGGAGCAATGTGCGGAAACGGCGTGCGCTGTGTTGCTAAATATGTTTATGATCATAAGTTAACGGATAAAACATCCATTTCAGTTGTATCTATGGGTTCCGTTAAATATATTGATGTTGATGTTGAAAACGGCAAGGTTGTTTCAGCTAAGGTTGATATGGGAAGCCCTGTTCTTGAAGCAAAGAAAATTCCTGTGTTGTCTGAAAATGAAAAAGCGGTTAACGAGGCCATTACTGTTGACGGCAGGGAATACCTTATGACATGTGTTTCTATGGGCAATCCACATGCAGTTGTTTTTACGGATATTCCCGTAAGAGAATTTCCTCTTGAAAAAATTGGTCCGAAATTTGAAAATCATCCGGTTTTCCCTGATAGGGTGAATACGGAGTTTGTAAATGTTATAGACAGAAAAAATCTTGATATGCGTGTCTGGGAGCGCGGCTCGGGCGAAACCCTTGCCTGCGGAACCGGCACATGCGCAACTGTTGTTGCGGCAATTTTAAACGGCTATGCAGATAATGATGTTACAGTTCATCTTATCGGCGGTGATTTAAAAATCAGCTGGAGCGGCAATGAGGCAGACAGTGTGTTTATGACAGGCCCTGCCGAAACTGTTTTCAGCGGAGAAATAGATTTATAAATATAGGAGGTTTATCATATGAAGATTAATGAAAACTTTTTAAAAATTGAAAGCTCTTATCTGTTTTCAACCGTTGCTAAAAAGCAGCGTGAATATCAGGCTGCACATCCTGATAAAGAGGTTATCCGCCTTTCTATCGGTGATGTAACAAAGCCTCTTGTTCCTGCTGTTGTTGAGGCAATGCATAAAGCAGTGGACGAAATGGCAAATGAAGATACTTTCCGCGGTTATCCGCCGGAGTACGGCTATGATTTCATTCTGGATGCTATTCAGAAGAATGATTACACAGACAGGGGAATTGATATTGCCAAGGATGAAATTTTCCTTTCGGACGGAGCTAAGTCTGACTGCGGAAATATAGGCGATATATTCAGTGTTGATAATAAGGTTGCAATTTGCGATCCGGTTTATCCTGTTTATCTTGATACAAACATTATGGCAGGCAGAAGCGGTAACAGGGGCGAAGACGGCCTTTACGATAATATTATCTATATGCCTTGTACGGCAGAAAACGGCTTTATGCCTGAACTTCCGAAGGAAAAGGCTGATGTTATTTATCTTTGCTTCCCGAATAATCCTATCGGTGTAACAGCTTCTAAGGAGCAGTTAAAGGTATGGGTTGATTATGCTCTTGAAAATCATTCCCTTATCCTTTTTGATTCAGCTTATGAAGCGTTTATTACGGATGATTCTCCAAAATCAATTTATGAAATTGAGGGCGCTAAGAAATGCGCTATTGAGCTTCGTTCTTTCTCTAAAACAGCCGGATTTACAGGTATGCGCTGCGGCTATACCGTTGTTCCTAAGGAGCTTGTTTTTGACGGCACAAGCCTTAATCCTTTATGGGCTCGCCGCCAGGCAACAAAGTTCAATGGTGTAAGCTATATTACACAGCGTGCTGCCGAAGCAATTTACAGCGAAGAGGGAAGAAAGCAGACGAAAGAGGTTATTGCTTATTATCAGAGAAATGCAAAAACCATCTTTGATGGTCTTACAGAAGCAGGCTTTACCTGCTATGGTGCTAAGAATTCCCCATATGTTTGGCTTTCAACTCCTGACGGAATGACCTCCTGGGAATTCTTTGATGATTTGCTTGATAAGTGCCAGGTTGTCGGCACACCGGGTTCGGGCTTTGGTCCGAGCGGAGAAGGCTATTTAAGATTAACTGCCTTCGGTAATTACGAAAAAACGATTGAAGCTGTTGAACGCATTAAGTCTGTTTACGGCAAATAATTTATAAAACAGGAGGAATATTAAAATGAACAAAACAGAACAGTTATATGAAGGAAAAGCAAAAAAGGTCTGGGCAACTGATAACCCGGATGTTGTTATCGTTGATTATAAGGATGATGCAACTGCTTTCAACGGAAAGAAAAAAGGCACAATCGTAGGCAAAGGTGTTGTGAACAATAAAATGTCCAACTATCTTATGCAGATTCTTGAAACAAAAGGTGTTCCTACTCATTATGTTGAAGAACTTTCAGACCGTGAAACAGCAGTTAAGAGAGTTACGATTGTTCCGCTTGAGGTTATTATCCGCAACCGTGCAGCAGGCTCTATCTGTAAAAGATTAGGTCTTGAAGAGGGCATGGATTTTGTTGCTCCTTCTATTGAGTTTTCATATAAATGCGATGAACTTGACGATCCGCTTATTTCTGAATATCATGCAATTTCCTGCGGCTTCTCCACAAGAGAGGAAGTAGATACAATTAAGGAAATGGCATTCAAGGTTAATGATGCTCTTAAAGAATACTTTGCTTCCATCGGTGTTGAGCTTATTGACTTTAAACTTGAGTTCGGTAAAACATCAGACGGCACAATTGTTCTTGCTGATGAAATCAGTCCGGATACATGCCGTTTCTGGGATATTGAAACGCACGAAAAGCTTGATAAGGATCGCTTCCGCCGTGATCTTGGCGGTGTAGAAGATGCTTATGCAGAAATGATGAAAAGGACAGGTCTTGAAAAATAATGCCGAATAATACATATAATTCTCCGTTCAATGCCCGTTATGCAAGCAAGGAAATGCAGTATATCTATTCTCCTGATTTTAAGTTTAAAACCTGGAGAAGGCTTTGGATTGCTCTTGCCGAGGCAGAAAACGAGCTTGGACTTAATGTTACAAAAGAACAGATAGAAGAGCTTAAGGCTCATGCTGATGAAATCAATTATGAGGTTGCGCAGGAATATGAAAAGAAGTTCCGCCATGATGTTATGAGCCATGTTCATGCTTACGGCGAACAGTGTCCTAACGCAAAAGGTATTATCCATCTTGGTGCAACAAGCTGCTATGTTGGTGATAATACAGATGTTATTACAATGAGGGAAGCGTTGCTTCTCATTAAAAAGAAGCTTGTTAACGCAATTGCTTCTGTTGCTAAGTTTGCAGATGAATATAAGGATATGCCTTGCCTTGGATTTACGCATTTTCAGCCGGCACAGCCAACAACAGTAGGTAAGCGTGCAACACTCTGGCTGATGGATCTTGTAATGGATTATGAAGAGGTTGAGCATGTTCTGGATACACTTATGCTTCTTGGCTCAAAGGGTACAACAGGTACACAGGCATCCTTCCTTGAGCTTTTCAACGGCGATCATGAAAAGTGTAAAGAGCTTGATAGAAAGATTGCGGAAAAAATGGGCTTTAAGGCATGCTTCCCGGTCAGCGGACAGACTTATGCAAGAAAGCTTGATACAATTGTCTGCAACTGTCTTGCTCTTATTGCGCAGTCCTGCTGCAAGTTTTCAAATGATTTAAGACTTCTTCAGAACCTTAAGGAAATTGAAGAGCCGTTTGAAAAAAATCAGATTGGTTCATCAGCGATGGCTTATAAGCGCAATCCGATGAGAAGCGAAAGAATTGCTTCCCTTTCTCGTTATGTTATGATAGATGCACTCAATCCTGCGTGGACAGCATCTGCCCAATGGTTTGAAAGAACGCTTGATGACAGTGCGAATAAGCGTGTTTCTGTTGCAGAAGCATTTCTTGCAACAGATGGTATTCTTGATTTGTATATCAATGTTACAAACGGTCTTGTTGTTTATCCAAAGGTAATTGAATCTCGTCTTATGAGCGAGCTTCCGTTTATGGCAACCGAAAATATTATGATGGATGCTGTAAAGAAGGGCGGCGACAGACAGGAGCTTCACGAAAAAATCCGTGTTCATTCAATGGCTGCAGGTGCAGTTGTTAAGGTTGAGGGCGGACAGAATGATTTGGTAGACAGAATTGCTGCCGATCCTGCATTTATGATGACCAAAGAAGAAATTCTGGCAGTTATGAAGCCGGAAAACTTCGTTGGCAGAGCTCCTCAGCAAACCGCAGATTTCCTTGCAGAAACAGTTAAGCCTATCCTTGATGCTAATAAGGATTTGCTTGGAATTGATGTTGAAATTAACGTATAAAAATATTTAACCCACTATGATATTCATAGTGGGCGTTTTTATTTTATAGCTCAATAAAAAGCAGCCACTTTATATGCGGCTGCTTAACATATGGCAATTTGATTTTTAGAATACTTTTATTAATATCCGTTTTGTTCTACACCGTATACCGCTTCTTCGTGAGAAAAACCTTCAAACTCAAGTTGTTCAATTAAACCTTGGCGTGAAAAAGCACTATAGTCAAGATGGGATTTTGCCTTCTTTGCTGCTTGTTCTTTCCAATCAACATTACTGTTGTCAACAGCAAATGTTGCTTCTTCGTTGGAAAAGCCTTCAAACTCAAGTTGATCAATTAAGCCTTTACGCGAAAAGGCGCTAAAGTTAAGATATGACTTTGCTTTTGCCAGTGCATTTCTTTCACCCAATGACATACTGGCAGTGGTTTCTTCTGTAGTAGTCTCGTTTGTAGTTGTTTCTGTTGCGGTGTCAGTTACAGATGTATTGCTTGATGTGCTTAATGTATTTGTGTCAGCTTCATATATGTGTGTGTGTGTGTGTGTGTGTGTG
>JAIDJS010000353.1 GCA_029052085.1 Eubacterium sp. | reverse complement strand
GTCAATAACTTTAGTATCCTTCTTTACCCCCATATCATTAATTCCATTAATACAACGGATGATACTTTGTCTGTATCTTTCGAAACAATTGATTCCTGCAATAATAATAGAAATAAATAAATGATAAAATGTAAAAAAACTCAGCTTTGGAGGTTTACATATATGTCCGAAATTTTTAACGAAAATAATATGATGCACGTTTTAAATAACTATATTCCCGATAATGAAAATCTAATTGCCGGTATTCACGCAAATGCAAAGGAAGTTTGCGTCAAAGAGGTTTTCAAAAACTGTGTCTATAATAACGGGATTTTTTCGCCTGCTGAAGATGGGGACACATTGGAATTCAGTAAACAGAAATATTCGATGTTTGATGTTTATATCGGAATAACAGAAAATCATTTGATTATTTCACAATGTGAAAACTATAGATGGTATTATGAAATTGATACAGTAAACAGCAATGCCGATAATGCAGTTGAAATTAGCGGATTTATTAATGAAACGGATATCGGAATCTGCTATACATTTGACGACATTAAAAGCTGTACAATAAAGAAAGCCTGGATGGGTTCTTTTAATTGTCTTATAACAATGAAAAACGGCTCTTACTTTAAGCTGCAGCTTCCGAAGCTTGCGGGTCTTGGCGGCGGAATGCCGCATCATAAGGAATGGCGTGATGTACTCATAAAAAGGCTAACTAATATTTAAGATTAATAAAACTGAGGTTATGAATTATGAAATTATTGGATAAAGCGAATATCAAAAATATCGGTCAGGCGGACCCATTTATTTTTGAAACAAATAACAAATTCTATATTTACACAACAGGAGATGACGGTATCTATGCTTACTATGCTGATGATTTGTTCGGCGAATGGCATTATCACGGAATGGTTTTTACAAGAAAAGGCAATGATTGCTTCTGGGCTCCGAGCGTTATAGAGCTTGACGGAAAATATTATATGTACTGTTCATTTGAATTCTATGATGATATCCCAGATAAGGGCGGACACAGGCAGACTATGTTTGTTTCCGTTTCCGATAGTCCGCTTGGTCCGTTTAAGGATGAAAAACAGCTTCTTCATCCGTTTTCCATTGATTCCCATGTTGTAAAAAATGAAAACGGACTTTTTATTTTCTATTCAACCAATACCTTTGAGGGCGACAGAATCGGAACCTATATCGTTGTGGACAGATTGCTTGATCCGTATACTGTTGAGGGGAAACCGCACACGGTTGTTGTGCCGACTCTGGATGAAGATATATTCAGATATGACAGATATGAAAAAGGCCAGCACTGGCATACTATAGAGGGAGCATTTTACTTTAAAGAGGGCGATTGGCAGTATGTTATGTACAGCGGAAACTGCTATGAAAAACCAACCTATTATATCGGCTATGCACGAGCAAAAACAGATGAAACAGATTTAACAAAAATTAATTTTGAAAAATATCCTGATGATCATACATACAGCCCGGTTATGGCTAAAAATGATTTTGAAGAGGGAACAGGTCATCACAGCATAATCAAGTATAAGGGCGAATACTATGCTGTTTATCATGCAAGGGATTTGGATGATAACAGAGAAAATGTAGACAGAAGAACTGCAAGAATATGCAAAGTCAATGTTAAAGACGGAATTATAACTGCTGAACCGCATTATGATCATATTTAGAGGTATTTATGGCAAGAGAACTGACATATAATCAAATTGTTGAAAGAAGTATCATAAAAACATACAGAAAAGCAATATGGAATCCGTTTGTTGAAGCGTGTCAAAATTATAAGCTTGTAAATGACGGAGATAAGATTGCTGTTTGCATCAGTGGCGGCAAAGATTCTGTTCTTCTTGCAAAATGTATGCAGCAGCTGAAAAGAATTTCAAAAACAGATTTTAAGCTTGTTTTTATCTGTATGGATCCCGGCTATAATGAAGCAAACAGAAAAAAAATTGAGGAAAACTGCAGCAAGCTTGAAATTCCTGTTCAGATATTTGAAAGTGATATTTTTTCTGTAACCGAGGTGGTAGGCGGAAGCCCCTGTTATCTTTGTGCAAGAATGAGAAGAGGGCATTTGTATGCAAAAGCAAAGGAATTCGGATGTAATAAAATAGCACTCGGGCATCATCTTTCCGATGTGATTGAAACTACGTTAATGGGTATGTTTTACGGCGCTCAGCTTCAAGCAATGCTTCCAAAGCTTCATTCAACGAATTTTGAGGGAATGGAACTTATCAGACCGCTGTATTGCGTGAATGAAGCAGCAATAATAAACTGGCGTGATTATAATCATCTTGAATTCATTCAGTGTGCCTGCCGTTTTGTTGATGAATACAGTCATTCCGAAGATGGGATAGGGGAATCTAAAAGGCAGGAAATCAAGCAGCTTATCAAGGACTTAAAGAAGATAAATCCTGACATTGAATCAAATATTTTTAATTCTATTCACAATGTTAAGCTGGATACCTTTATCAGCTATAAACAAAAGGGAATAGAGCATAGTTTTCTTGAAGATTTCTAAAAAGGTTTTAATATGAAAAAGAAAGAATTTTTACAGATTGCAAATGAACTCAACGAAAAATTAAGCATTGTTCCATTGCTATTTGGCTCATTAGGCTTAGAGCAGCGGCTGAAGATGTCCTTAAATGCTGAAGATATAGATGTTTTAATTCCCGAGGAATTTTTAAATATAAGATGGCAATGTATTGTTGATATTATGAACGATAATGGTTATACACTATACGATTTACACGAACATGCTTTTGACAAGGACGGATTAAGTCTTGCGTATGCCTCAATAGAAAGCTTAACCCCTTTTGCAAATATTGATATTGCAAATATTCCGATAGTCAATGAGGATGATATAAGATATTATCTTTTAGAGCTTCCGGATTATCTGAAAGTTTATGCAGCGTCTTCTCAAGATGGATATCGAAATACTATAAAGAATAAGCAAGACCAGCAAAAAATTGACTTGATTCATTCTGCACTTGCTGCAAAATAATCTAATATAAAAATGCCGTAGGAGTTATCAATTCCTACGGCATTTATACATTTAATAATTTATTTCAATCGGCATACCGCCGTTTTCCCTTGATTTATCAGCAAGATAAACCGAAAGATGTCCTGCAACGGAATCAAAAATGGATGTGCAGGCAAGGCTTGGATTTTCATTTCTGATGAATGAAACGAAGTCGGCTGAAAGCCTTTCATCTCCACCGCCGTGTCCGCCGTATGCGCCAACCATATCGCCCTGAACATTAAGGTCAACAACCTCAACATCGCATTCCTCATGATGTGCATCAGGGGATGGGTTTATCTTTAAAACAGTAAATTTTGACTCTTCAAAGTTTCCGAAGATTTCGCCTTTTGTTCCGATAATATGTATGTTTCTTCTTGGCTCGGATGAACCGCCAACCATATTATGTGTACCGGTTGCACCCGAAGCAAAGTTAACCAGCACGCTCTGATGATCAACAACATCGTTATCGCATTTATAGATGCAGCGTGCATAAGGGCTATCGCTCTTCATTAAATTGATTTTATCCTCAATTGTCGGATTTTCAATTCCCTCAAGAGCATCCCAGACATAAAATGCCCACCTGTCCGGATGATCAATATACAGCCTTTTTGTTGAATATACACAGGTATCAACCAATGGGCAGTCCTTCATACAGATTGTTCCTGCATTTTTAGGGGTATTTTCAGGCTTGAACTGATATTTTCCGCCGAATGATGAAATTTTTGTCGGCTTTGTTTCGCTCATAAGCCACATCATTAAATCCAGATCGTGACAGCATTTGGCAAGCAGCATGGTTGTGTGGCATTTTTTTGAATTTGCCCATTTTCCTCTTATGTAGGAGGTTGAAAGATGATGATAGCTTACATGCTCGGTTGTCTGAATGTTAATGATTTCTCCGATTTCACCCTTTGCAATTCTTTCCTTGATTCCATAGTAGAATGGGGTATATCTTAATACGTGGCATATCATAACCTTGCTGTTATTCTTTTTTGCACAAGCAACAAGCTCTCTCATTTCTTCCTCATTGACAGCAAAAGGCTTTTCAAGCAGCATATCATATCCTGCATTTAAAAGCGGAATGGATGTTTCAATGTGCTGTTCATCCATTGTGCCGTTTATAATTGTATCGGCAAGTCTTCCTTTTTCGGCAAGTTCCTGTGCTGAAGCAAAGCACATATCTTCGCTGAATCCGAAGTATTCCATTGCTTTTTTTCTTCTTACCGGATTCGGATCGGCAACACCTACGATTTTTAGCTTATCAGGGTCGGTTTTTGCAAGCTCACTGTAAACAAATGCTCTGTGACCAGCGCCTACAATGATTGCTGTAACAGGTTTCTTTTCCATAAATATTACCTCTTATTC
>JAIDJS010000352.1 GCA_029052085.1 Eubacterium sp. | reverse complement strand
TGACCGAAAACAGTATGATGAAAATCAAGCCAAGGTGTGCCGCCAACCTTTTTATAGTTTTCAATAACGTCTTCCGGATAGCCGTTATCCTTAAGCTGTTCCATCTGACCTAAAAGATTTGCAGGAACGGATTTAGCCTGCACAATGAAAAACTGGCTGCCGTTTGTATTCGGACCGGAATTCGCCATGGAAAGCGCGCCGTAATAATTGCGGGCATCTATTGAAAATTCATCCTCAAAGGATTTGCCGTAAATAGATTCTCCGCCGCAGCCTGTTCCTGTCGGATCGCCGCCCTGAATCATAAAGTCCTTGATTACACGATGGAAAATAAGACCATTATAATAACCCTCTTTTGCATGGGTTACAAAGTTTTCTACTGCTTTTGGGGCAATTTCCGGAAACAAAACAAATTCCATATCGCCCATATTGGTTTTGATTACAGCTTTTACGCCGTCTTTTACTTCAAGCTGATTCATTTTATAATTTAACCTTTCTGTTTATTTCTTTTATCGTTGCTTCGTCTATTTTAACTACTTTTCTGTCATACGTTAAAATTCCGTTAAGCTCATCCTCAACATCCGTTACCTGGGTATAAACAGTTGCCGAAAGCCCTGTTTTAATCTGAGGAATAATTGTTTTTTCAAATGTTCGTTTATATGCCTTTGTAAGACTTTCCTTTGTTTTATAGATTTTATAACCGAACATCTTATTGTTGAAGGTATGACCTTCTATTTTCTGCGAGTAGCCGCCGAATTCGGAAAGCACATACGGTCTGTTTCCTGCTTTTACCTTAATCGGAGTAAAATAAATATGCTTTGAAATGACATCGGAAGAGCCCCTGTCATGCCAGCCGGAGGTTGAATCAATCGTTCTGGACGGATCCATCTTTTTCAGCATTTCATAAGCGATTCTGGAATCAAACTGACCCCAGCCCTCATTAAAAGGCACCCAGAGCGCAATACAAGGGCAATTATACAGATAATCAACCATTTCGGTTAACTCCTGATAATACAAATCTCTTGCTTCCTTATCTGTTCTCTTAAAGGTTTTATAATTCGTATCATCAAGATTTATTCCGATGAAAGGCCAAACAGATATTTCAAGTCCGTAATTACCACCGCCGTTTACCATATCCTGCCAAACAAGAATGCCGTTTACATCGCAGTAATGATACCAGAGAAGCGGCTCTATTTTAATATGCTTTCGCAGCATGTTAAAGCCAAGCTCTTTCATTTTCTTAACATCAAATTCCATAGCACTGTTGCTTGGAGGAGTTAAAAATCCGTCCGGATAATAGCCCTGATCAAGAAGACCGTTATGGAAATACGGTTTATTATTGAGGAACAGCCTTTTAATACCGTTTTCATCCTCTCCTACAGAGAATTTACGCATACCGAAATAAGACTTTATAACCTCGCCGCAGGCATTAAAGGTTACATGATAAAGGAAAGGATTTTCAGGTGACCATGCTTTGAAATCAGGCATCTTAACGGTTGTTTCCTTTGTTTCGGCAATGATTTCATCGCCGTCATAAATGGTTGTAACAACATCATCTGTTCCGAAAAACTCAAAATGCACCTGCTCCTTATCATAATCCGGAGTGATTTTAACACGTTCAAGAAATTTTTTCGGGGTGCTTTCAAGCCATACTGTCTGCCAGATACCGCTTTGAGGGCTATACCATATTCCGCCGCGCTTGAATTTCTGCTTACCTTTTGAATATTCCTTTGTATCGGAATAATCAACAACCGTAACATTCAACGTATTCTTTCCTGTTCGGATATAATCCGTTATTTCAAATTTAAACGGCGTATATCCACCCTTATGTGTTCCGATTTCCGAACCGTTAACAAAAACGGTTGCAATCTGGTCTACAGCACCGAAATGGATAAACACTCTGCCCCTATTGAAATCATCCGAAATCTCAAAAACCTTTTCATAATGCAGAAATTCATTCGGACTGAGTACACGGTTCACACCCGAAAGCGGAGTTTCCGGGGAAAAAGGAACAATAATATCGGTTGAAAATGTTTCAGGCAGCGAGCTGCTGTTTGAAAATTCGCATTTCCATTTTCCATTTAAGTTTATGTAGCTGTTTCTTACGAACTGTGGGCGAGGATATTCGCTTAATGGATTCTCCATATCAAGCTCTTCGCCAAATTTAGTCAATAGCATAATTTTTCCCCTTTTTAAAAATTAAAAAAGCAAAGAGGCGAACTGAAATGTTACATTGTTCGCCCGTTTGTCTTAATTATTCAAATCTGTAATTAATATTGTTTTCATTGCACCAGGAAGCAATTTTATTATGCGTGTACTCCGTTGAAAATTCATCAATTCCGTCTTTAAGCTCAGGATAGGCATTAAAGTATTTCCAGAAGGTATCTATAAATTCTTCACCATGAATTTTATCAAGAATTGATTTCAGCTTATCGCTGCCCTTTTCATTTATGAAGCCGCGAATAATTTCTTCGTTGCTTATAGTAATAAAAGGAATTAAGCCTATAGATACGAAATATGTAGTTTGCCCCATATCGTCCGGCTTTGCTCCCGTATCCAAATCCCTGATGTTTTTTACAGTATAATCCCTATAAGAAAACCAGTATTCGGATGAACCGCTTCCGCATTTATTTAATAAATCAGAATTAATTAACAATTCCATTTCCATACCACCGCAGATTATTTACTAAACAGTATAATTTATCTGATAGAATTCAAAAGTCCGCCTTTTGAAATAATATCCTGAATGAACGGAGGAAACGGCTGAGCCTTATAGGTTTTGCCGGTTGTTATATTTGTAATAACACCGCTGTCAAAATCAACCTCAACCTCATCGCCCGATTTGATATCCTTTGCTGCCTCATCACATTCAAGAATTGCAAGCCCGATATTGATTGCGTTTCTGTAAAAAATTCTTGCAAAGGTTGAAGCAATAACACAGGAAATGCCGCTTGCTTTAATTGCAATCGGAGCATGCTCTCTTGAAGAGCCGCAGCCGAAATTCGCTTCAGCAACCATAATATCGCCTTGCTTTACATTATTTACAAATTCCTTATCAATATCCTCCATACAATGAGAAGCAAGCCACGCCTCATCACTCTTATTAAGATATCTTGCAGGAATAATAACATCCGTATCTATATTATTTCCGAATTTATGAACTGTTCCTTTTGCTTTCATAGCTGACCTCCTATATTTTTGCAGGATCTGCAATATAGCCTTTAACAGCCGAAGCTGCCGCTACTGCAGGAGAAGCAAGGTAAATTTCAGATTTTGTGTGTCCCATTCTGCCAACAAAATTACGGTTTGAGGTTGAAACAGCCTTTTCACCGTTTGCAAGAATACCCATATGACCGCCAAGACACGGACCACAGGTTGGAGTTGATACAATTGCACCTGCTTCCACAAAGATTTCAGCAAGCCCTTCCTTAACGCAATTGAGATAAATCTGCTGGGTTGCAGGGATAACGATAACACGAACACCATCCGCAACCTTTCTGCCCTTAAGAATAGAAGCGGCAATACGCATATCCTCCATTCTTCCGTTAGTACAGGAGCCAATAACAACCTGGTCAATTTTAATTTCAGGCACTTCATCAATCGTTTTTGTATTTTCAGGAAGATGCGGAAACGCAACAGTAGGACGAAGTGTACTTAAATCAACAGTAATTGTGCTGTCATATTCTGCATCAGCATCAGCTTCGTAAACCTTATACTCTCTTAATGATCTGCCCTTTACATATTCAAGAGTTACATCATCAACCGGGAATATTCCGTTTTTAGCGCCGCATTCTATAGCCATATTGGAGATACAAAGGCGATCATCCATTGAAAGATTTTTAATTCCGTCGCCTGTAAATTCAAGACTTTTATAAAGAGCGCCGTCAACACCGATTTCGCCGATAATATGAAGGATAACATCCTTACCGCTGATAAACGGGGCTTTTTCCCCTGTTACAACTACCTTAATGGCACTCGGCACCTTGAACCAAGCCTTGCCGGTAATCATACCTGCAGCCATATCCGTTGAGCCGACACCCGTTGAAAAAGCACCGAGCGCACCGTAAGTACATGTATGGCTGTCTGCACCGATAATGCAGTCACCGCAGGTTACAATACCTTTTTCGGGAAGCAGAGCATGCTCAATTCCCATATTACCGACATCGTAATAATGGAGAATATCATGCTTTTTAGCAAATTCGCGAACCTGCTTGCAGTTTTCGGCAGACTGAATATCCTTATTCGGAGTAAAATGATCCATTACAAGAGAAATTCTTGTTTTATCAAAGATAGAGTCCTTGCCGAACTTGTTCATTTCATTGATAGCAACAGGAGATGTTACATCGTTTCCGAGTACCATATCCAGATTAGCCTCTATTAACTGCCCTGCAACAACCGAATCAAGACCTGCATGAGCTGCTAATATTTTCTGAGTCATAGTCATACCCATATGTATTCACCTAATTTCTTTAATTACATTAAATCTTCCTTAAAGGAATCTGCGCCTCTTTCAAGAGAGGTTACACCAGTCTTTGCCATTTCAATAATACCGAAAGCGGATACCTCTTTGATAAAGTTTTCTATTGCTTCTGCTCTGCCTGTAAGCTCAAAGGTAAAGCTTTCAAGCGTAACATCAACCACTCTTGCACCAAATCTTCTGTTTACCTCAAGAAGATGATTTTTCTTTTCAATACCCTTTGCGCGAACTTTAATAAGAAGCAGCTCAGATGAAACAGAATTTTCCGCATTCAGCACTGCAACCTTTTTAACAATTTCAAGCTTTGAAATCTGCGCCTTAATCTGTCTGAAATTCTCAGGCTCCGTATAGGCTTCTACGGTCATTCTTGAAAAACGAGGATCCTCTGTTTCACTAACAGTTAAAGAGCTGATATTATATCCGCGCCTTGAAAAAAGACTTGCAACACGCTGTAAAACACCGGCAACATTATCAACAAGAACGGATAATACAATCTTTTCTTCTGCCATAATTACATTTCCTCCTTAATATCTGCTACTGAGCCTCCCGGCGGAATCATCGGAAGAACGTTTGAATCCGGAGAAATTCTGCATTCAACAACTACCGGACCATTTATGCTGAAGGCTTCATCAATTACTTTATCAATCTCATCATTCGTATTGATGCGAAGCCCTTTTACACCAAAAGCCTCTGCAACCTTAACAAAATCCGTTGCACGGTTAGGGTCCGTATCCGAAAAACGATTTCCATAGAAAATCTTCTGCCACTGGCGAACCATTCCAAGCACCTTATTATTCATAATAAACATAACAACAGGAACATTATAGGAAGCCATCGTTGCAAGCTCATTCAGATTCATATGGAAGCCGCCATCGCCTGCAAACATAACAACACGCTTATCCGGGCATCCGAAAGCCGCACCGATTGCAGCACCCATGGAATAGCCCATTGTGCCAAGACCGCCTGAGGAAAGGAAGGTATGCGGCTGTGTATATTTATAAAACTGCGCAGCCCAAAGCTGATGCTGACCTACATCCGTTACAACAATTGTATCTACAGGAGATTTTTTATCAACAGCTTCAATCAGTGTCTGTGGATTAACATAATCGCCAATCTGAAGCTGATTAAACGGACGTCTGAAGCCATCTATTTCAGCCTTCCAGGCATTATGATTCTGCTGCGAAACAGCATTTGTAAGCATAGGAATAACCTCTGAAAGGGTACCTCTTAAATGATAATTGGAAACAATATTCTTGTCCATCTCAGCAGCATCAACATCAATATGAAGAATCTCTGCGTTCGGAGCGAATTTTGCTCTGTTGCCGGCAACACGGTCTGAGAAGCGGGCACCTGCAACAATAAGTACATCACAATCATGGGCAGCCTTATTGCATTCAAAATGGCCGTGCATACCGATTAAGCCAAGATGAAGCGGATGTCCGTTCGGGAAAGCACCAAGACCCATAAGCGATGATACAACAGGTGCATCAATTTTTTCCGCAAATGCGATTAAATCCTTACCTACATCCGAAAGAATGGCACCACCGCCTACATAGATAAGAGGCTTTTGGGCATTGGAAATAAGCTCAACGGCTCTGTCAAAGCAGCTCTGCTTTGGATGCGCATTTTCAAGCGGCTGCACCTTTGGCTGAGGCTCATATTCGCACATAGCCGCGGTAATATCCTTAGGAATATCAACAAGCACCGGACCTTTTCTTCCGCTTTGTGCAATTTCAAAAGCACGGCGAAGTGTTGCGGCAAGCTCATTAACATCCTTTACCATAAAGTTATGCTTTGTAATAGGCATAGTTACGCCCGTAATATCAATTTCCTGAAAAGAATCTCTGCCAAGACCGGATGTTGCATAGTTACAGGTAATGGCAACCACCGGAATAGAATCCATATAAGCAGTTGCTATACCGGTTACAAGATTTGTTGAACCAGGACCGGATGTAGCAAAGCAAACGCCAACCTTGCCCGTTGCACGGGCATATCCGTCCGCAGCGTGGGATGCGCCCTGCTCATGAGCTGTCAGAATATGATTAAATGTATCGCCATATTTATAAAGCTCATCAAAAATATTGAGAATTGTTCCGCCCGGATAACCGAAAACAGTGTCTACACCCTGTTCCTTAAGTACCTCAAGAACAATCTGAGAACCATTTAATTCCATAATACCCTCCTAATTTACTTTATAATTTTAATATCTATTTTATTATTTTTATTTATAGTTGTCAAGACTTGAAAAGATGTTATAATTATTATATACTCATATATACATATGTGAAGCAATGTTTATTGATTTTTAAAGAGGGTATGTTTATGAAAGCAGCAAAATCCATTTCGGCAATCGCTTTACTTCTATCAATTGTTTTTTTATGCGGTTGCTCAAATATATTGAGTATTTTAAACAAAGACAATTCAGCCTATTATAAAATTACTTCAATCTCAAAACATGCTGAGTATTATTCTTCTATCGATATCTCGGGAGATAACATCCTTTTTTTAACATATAAGGGAACAGAAGACTATCTATTATCTGTTTACAATGCCGAAAAAAATAAAGTTTGCGCAAAAATAACACTTGATGACTGCGGCTTGGACAATATAACAGAAGCTAAATTCAGCAATGAAAACGAAATCATTATTTATGACGATACGAACGAAAAGGCTGTTGCCTATGATTTAGACCTAAACAAAAAAGGCGATGCAGAGTATATAACTGATTTCAATATAGACGACATACCGAAATCTGATTTGTTCAGTGATAATTTTGATTTTAAAAGCAATTATGCTGTCTCCCATACTGAAAATAAATCGGTATGCGTTTTTTATGATGAACCGGAAACATTTTATGTTAATGACAATGACAATTCTTCTTTTATTGATGAATATGATAAAAAGATATTCAAACTCAGCTATACAGATAATGACAGCGAAATCATTATTTCCGTTGAAGATTACAAAAACGGAGTCAGCAGCAGTACCCTTAAATTCAACGGACTGGATAACTTGTCCGTTAATATTCAATTCGGAAAATTAAACGACAAATACGCCGTTTTTATATTAACAAATTCAAATGACCAAACTGGCGGAACCGTATCGACTCCTTACATATGGAAGTATAATGAGAATTCTAAAAATAATAAGATTAATCTTTCAGTAAAAACTAAAGAAGATTTTGATAAAGACAATGAAAACATCATCAAAGAAGTTAATGATACATACGCAATAAGGATTAATGTTGATGAGGTTATTGAGGATTATTGGTTTAATGAAACGGAATATGGTGTTAACGCATTACAGCTTAATTCCATTTTAACCGATATAGAAAAATACCTTGCACTTTTCCCTGACGGATTTGTAAATGAAATATACAGCTATAATCAGCAAAGCAGCGGAATCAAAATGAATATTGTTAAACGAATTGAAGGCATTTCCGCCTATGCTGTTGATTTTAATGAGGATATGATGATTGTTTTCGGATATGATGATTTCTGCAAGGGTGTATTTTTCCATGAATTTATGCACCTGATAGATAACAGAATATCTGATTTCTATACAGAAAACTACCATTCGGATTTTTATGACGAATGGTGCCGATTGAACCCGAAAGACTTTGAATATATCGGAGATGAATACAGAAACATAGATTTCAAAGATTATAAAGAATACTTTATAAGTGATTATGCTGTTTCCGATATGGCAGAGGATGCAGCAGATACATTCAGATATTTATGCGAAAACACACAAACTGACGAAAAAGATAAATACAGCGAGAACGTCAACAAAAAAATCGAACTGCTGTGTAAAGCAATACGTTCGGCTTATCCCAGTGCGGCAAATGAAGATGAGCTTTATTGGGAAAAGCTTTTAAATAAATAAACACAAGGAGAACATTATGAAACTGGGAATTGTAGGACTTCCGAATGTCGGAAAAAGTACACTTTTTAATGCAATAACAAACGCAGGAGCGCAGAGTGCAAACTACCCTTTCTGCACGATTGAGCCAAATGTAGGTATGGTCAGCGTACCTGACGAAAGGCTTGATAAGCTTGCAGAAATGTATCAACCTGATAAATTCACACCTGCAACAATCGAATTTGTTGATATAGCAGGACTTGTTAAAGGCGCCTCCAAGGGCGAAGGCCTCGGAAACAAATTTTTAAGCCACATCAGAGAGGTTGATTCCGTAATCCATGTTGTAAGATGCTTTGAAAACAATGATATAACACATGTTGACGGTTCAATTGACCCTGCAAGAGATATCGAAACAATCAATCTTGAGCTTGTTTTATCAGACCTTGATATTCTTGCAAGAAGAATAGACAGCAGAAAAAAGGCTATGAAGGGCGATAAAACCATTGCACCTGAGGTTGCATTTCTTGAAAGGCTTTATGCCGAAATGGAAGAAGGTAAAACAGCCAGAGCCGTTGAAATTTCTGAGGACGAGCAGGAATATCTTAAAGAGGTTTCACTTCTTACAATAAAACCTGTTATCTATGCCTGCAATATGAGTGAGGACGATTTCGCAAACGGAATTGACGAAAACAAGAACTTTAACACAGTTAAGAAAATCGCCGCCGAAGAAGGCGCTGAAACATTACCTATCTGCGCTGAAA
>JAIDJS010000351.1 GCA_029052085.1 Eubacterium sp. | reverse complement strand
TCGTTGGTAGCGTTTGTTTTGTATAAGAGACAGATCTAAATCCGCTCTTACCAGTTTGACCGAGTGATTGGTTTCAAGGTCGATAATTTCCCCGATTTCAGCCGTTTCGAAATTAAAGTTTTCTCCAATGATTTTTGTTGTATTAAAGAAGAATATATATCCGGCCACAATAGCAGATACTAAAATGATTACTGCTAAGGTTTTTGTGTTGCCATTACCGGCTATTGAACTGTATCTTTCCTTAATTTTATTAATATTCATATTACTTATCTCCCTGAACACTTATTAACTCAAAACGGTCTACAAGCCATTCATTTGCAGTATCGGAAGCATTCAATTCAACAAAGTAGTTATTAACACTTTTCATACCATTTACATTTTTGTTAATGGTGCAGTCTACAATTACTTTTTTGGGATTGGCCAAACAATAATAGGTATTGTGAATAACGATATTGGATGAATAATCTATATCTATTTCTTTATCAGAATATTCATTCCCGGCTTCATCAGGAGTAATTCTTGAAAAGAGTTCAGGAGTGCAGTATGGCTTGCATTTTTCAGCTGAAGCAGATAATGAGGTGCTGTGCTGCACAGTGTAATATGTTTCAAGAAAATTCGTGCAAACATTTTCAATTATAATTCTGTTGTTATCAGGAACAGCCCTTTCTTCCTGCAGCTGTTGATTTAAAAGGCTTATCTGTTCTCGGTAATCCTGAATAGCAGACGGATCAGTTTGGTTATCATTTATGTAGATAACTGAAACTAATGAAATTATCAATCCGACAGTTACAGCCGAGAGAAATATTATTAAAGTATTTTTCTTTTTATTTGTCATAGTAGTCTCCTTAATGTAGTGATGTCATAAATTGTCCCGGTTGATATGGATATTGATCGGGCCAAGCCCCTGAAAATCCCCAGCAAGCGCCTTTATATGATGAAATAAAACTTGATAAAGGTTCTTTCATTACATAGCCGTTATCTACAGATAAAAGTATTGTAGCACCGCTGCTTTTGTAGTTGATGCAATGCACAACATATCCATCACCGATATAAATTCCTACATGGCCGTATTGTTGTGACGAATAGCAATATATTTCAGCACCTATAGGTATATGGCTGAAATCATTGCTTACTCCAAAGTAAGCACCTGCGCATCTTGCACAATCAGTTCGTTTTATATTTAACCCGGCAGCTGTAAGAATATCATTTGAGAATTTTAAGCAGTATCCGCCTTTGGTAGATATTCCGTTTCCGGAATAGTTTGAATAGTCGGTGGCTAATTCAATAATTCTTTTTTGAATGTCGTTAGCTTCAGCAGATATTATGGTTAACATATTAATGACTTGTGCAGCAAAGTAATTGTTAATATTTGAAATGCCTTTTTCTGAAGAGAATTTCTTTGAATTGCAATAATCAATTACATCTGAAGCGGAATAGCCCTTTCCCGTTAATGCATAATCGATATAATTTTTATCCTGAAGCTCATAGGCTTCTAATAAAACTGAAAGATAATAATAATCTTCAATTGGTTTTATGCCATACTGATTTTTTATGTATTTGCTCCATTCACTGAGTTGTATAATTCCTACACGAAGGGAATAGTCAATGTTGACTATCCCTTCATTTTTATGTTCATATTTGTCATTCAGATAAGAATAAGAAGAATTCATAATATCAGATGTGTGAGTTGACGAATAAAAGCTCAGCATTTTCATTACAACATCAATGTATTCGGGAATAGAATATGTACTGCAGTAAATGGTTACGGTTTCACGATAGATTTCAACAACATCATCATAAGTATCCTCAGTTTTTTGCTCCCAATACGCTTCTTCTGCAGCAGCGCAGAAGGTAGAGGAAATAGCTGAATCTAAACCTATCATGAAAACAAAAGCTGCAGATATAAGCAAAGCTATTAATTTTATTTTTAATTTCACTTTTATGCACCACCATCAAATATTGAAAGCCGTTTATCTGAAACATCAATATTAACAATTATGTTTTTGTCACCGGCAATAGAAAGAATACCTTGGCCTTTGGTGAGATGAGGAATGGCAGAAACCTCGCTGTCTGTCATTTGCTCTTTGAAAATCCTCGTCAATAACGGCAAGGTATTGCTGTCTTGCTTCATGATAAATTTATACTGGCAAAGTTCAAAAAGAGTCTGGAGCTGTTTTACACCATATTCAGAGGATCCTTCAGGAACAAAATCTGAAGAATTTTGTGTTGCAAACCAAATACCTGCAAAAAGATGACGGGCTTCCCTCGCAAAGTTCGTAATGGATGTGATTGCGAAATCATTTTCAGCATTAA
Organism: Eubacterium sp.; assembly: GCA_029052085.1. Taxonomy (GTDB): domain Bacteria; phylum Bacillota; class Clostridia; order Oscillospirales; family Acutalibacteraceae; genus Eubacterium_R. Next base: position 6,753 of record JAIDJS010000351.1, on the reverse strand, counting down.
TGATTCTGTGACTTTCATCAATTACAATCATATATCTATGGATGTCTTCCCATGAAATTTCATTTTTGCTGTATAGGTTTTTCATCGGAGTCTGAAGCTGAATGCAGTTTTCCTGGCACATTGAAATCGCATTATAAACCAGTGCTGCAAAAACACCTCTGTCTATATCTTTTAATTTGGAAATATTAAAAAATACTATCTGTTCACTAAAAATATTGTTTATGGATGTATGACCGTCAAAAATTCTTCCGAAACTTTCAACGATTTCTTTAATTGTTGTTTGTACATTCAGCATAAGTTTTCTGCGCTCGATTTCAAGCTGCTGATGAATAGGGTGAGGAGAGACATCTATGCAATCTATTTCTTCATTTATTACAGTTAATAAATCAGACATAGTAGGATATTTCATTGGATCAAGACCGGTAATTGGTTTTCCATCATCACCCCTGAGATTGAATTTGTAGTAAAGTTTATTAAGCAAATCTGTAAAAGTTGAAAGTTCATTATCAGAGGCAGATCGTTTAAAGAATTTGTATATTATTCTCATTTTACTGATATGCTTAACATAACTTCCGTAATCTGTTTCTTCCGTCTTAAGAATATCAAGAAAATTGATTATTCCGTCTGATCCGTCAAGGTATATCATTTTGCCGCCAAAATGTTTTACCATTGTTCCGTATTCATCCTTAACATCAAATCCTCTTATGTATGTTCCTAATGAAAACTGAATCGTTATTAAGTCCTTCAGGGTAGTAGATTTGCCCATACCCATAACACCGGCAATAACACCATTGTAGTGCGTACGGTAATTTGTAATTGCATATGGATCAAAATTGAATATTCCACCGCTGTTTTTTGATGTTCCCATGTAGATACCGTAAGGATCATTTAATGAACTGAAAATAAAAGGGTTACCGAAAGCGAGGTTGTGTGCCGGTACAACTTGGCCGTATCGTGCATATTCATTCTTTTTTTGCTCGTTATATGATTGAAACATCGACATCCATTCAGCCTTATGCTCTCCTAAGAATACAGCACCCTTAAATCCTTTTCCGTGAAGTTTCGTTATTATTGAGGCTATATTTTTTTCAAGATTTTCTTTTGTAGGAGAAGAAACAAATAATCGAATATGAACAAGCTTGATTATTTCTTCAAAGCTGTTTATTTCATCAAATAAGGTTTGAAGCTCGTTTAATCTGTTTCTTGCATCCAAAAGTTCTTTCCGGCTTTGCGCTGATTCAAAACGGCTGTCCTGTTCATTCATGGATTTGTTAAGGTTTTTGTTTGCATCTTCTGTGTTTTCAGTAGAAACATCAACAACAGATATCACATTTTCAATATTCAGGATCGGGTTTAACCAGTAATCATCAATATTTATTTTATAATCATAAATATGAATGCAGGCTTCGTAACCGGTTCCGGTGGTTATATACTTATCATCTTTAAATTGTATACCGCCCTGGGGCTGAATTCTTGAAATAAGATAAGGATCATAACCCTGTTCAACTACATATTTATCAACCGCTTCTTGCTTTGGCAATTTGAATGAATAAAGCTGATCAATATCAATCGGAATATTTTTGTTGCAGAGCTTAAATATAATTGTTTCTTTTTCCTTTTGAGTAAGCCTGTCAACAAGAAAATGCTCTCCAAGCGTTCTGCAGCCTGTTTCTATATTTTCTTTATGTTCTTCGATATTATCAAAAAAGAACATAATGTAGTATTCACGCTGCGTGAGTTGCTCCTGTACATATTCCTGTTCTCTAAGAGATTCTAAAAGGCATTCTGCCTGTAATGTATTATTTGTTGTCTGAAGTTTATGCTTAAGATATTTTTGATTCTTAGTTGTATCAACAGGCATATTTATTCCAATCAGCTTTATATCTCCTGAATAAATACGATAAAACTTTTCATAGATATAATTTATATCTGCAGCTTCCTCTTTGGATAAAGATAAAATGTCTTTGCAAATAATCTTTAAAAAATCAACATACTGTCCGTTTTTCATATGGAAGCAGTTGTTTTTGTACTGTATAAAGGGCAGCAAATCCGGAGTGCGGACATTTTTATTATTGAATTTTCTGATCTGTTTTTGTTCAGCTTTTTCTTCTTTATTCTTCTTATTCAAAATCATCACTCCTTTCGTTAACAGAAATAGGTTTATATATTTTTCTGTCTTTTATAAAAATAAATAAAATGGCCTGCCACATTCTTTTTCCCGGATTCCACATTGACGGCATTACCAATATAATTGCAACAATTAAGTTATAAACTAAGTACGGAATTAATAATGATGATGCAATAAATCCTCTAAGAAAAAAGAAGGTTAAAAAGTAAATTACAATGAATGAAATATCCTTAAGATATATCGGACCGATTTTGGTTGATGATTTTAATTCTTTGATCAGTGTCATTTTTCATCACCTTTCAGATTGTGTTTTCGTGTAATTTTTGTTGCAGCATTTCCAATTTTTTCGCCAACAAAATGGCCGCTCTTGTAGCCTCTTACTCCTGCTCCAAGAACAGAACGAGGATTTCGAGCTTTATTATCCAGATAATCAAAGTTGCTTTTTGGAGCTCCGTTATTTGCAGAATTGGAAATACTGTTTTCCTTTTTGCCGGTGGTTTCGGGCATGACGGGCTTATTATCAGCCTTCAGAGGCTCTGCAGAAGCATTAGCAATTGAATTCTTATCTGTGTTTCCTTCATTGCTGCTGTTTATTGGAGAACTTTGCTGCCCTAAAATATTGTCTTGTTCTGCAGCTTTACTCTCTCCGAACGGATTGTCAGCAGAACTCGGATTACTATTTGAATTGAGATTATCATTTCTTTGTTTTTCAGAAACTGTCGGGCAAGAACGAGTATTATTCTTTTGTACAGAATCAGAAAGATTGGGATTGTTGCCTGAAGATGTTTTTTCAGAAGCTTCATTTGCAATAGGATTACTGTGTTTATCGGTTGTATCAACAGCATCCGGAATGTTAGAAGTATCTCTTCTTCCGTCTTGTACTGCTGAATCAGCAATGCCGGGGCCTTTATCAGAAAATAAGTTATCAGCTGCAGCATTTGCAATTGTTTTGCTGTTTTCATTATTTTCATTCGCATTGTCTGCAGAAGAAGTACTTTGTTCTGATGTATTATTACTGCCTTTTAAATTAAGATTATCTTCTTTGTTGTGATTTGCATTGCTTGTTGTATGTGCATTGGAGTTTTTGCTGTTGTTTGAACCATTATCTGAAGAATTTGATTTGCTGTTCTGATTGGCAGCGGAATCAGCGATGCTTGGCTTATTATCAGATACACTACTTTCAGCATTTTTTATCGAATTTGTTAATCCTTTAAAAAATCCCCCGGTTCCGCCAGCACTATGCGCAGCACCTCTTACCAAAGAAGAAGCACCATGAGTTAATCCGTGTGTTAATCGTGTCATACCACTTGTTGCAAAGAACAAAGTTGACACACTTCTGAATGTACTTGCAAGACCTGCATCAATGCCGAATATTTTTTCTACAATGTTAGGACCGTCAATTACAGCAAAGGCAGCAAAAACTAAAAGCAACGCTCTTGCTACCCCACTATCTATATTACTGCTTGTCCACGCTGAAAACAGAAAATACAGTTTCATCATTACGCTGCACATAAAAACAGAGAAAAACAGGGCAAACAGAGATTTGATAACCTCTTTCAGCTTCTGCCCTGAAGCCCAGTCACCAGCGGCAAGTACGACTGCCAATATCTGATGAACGATAATGTCAAACACTATTTTTACTACTTTGAAAGCTGTAAAAATCATTACAATAGCTGTTGCAAAAAGTGTTATATATATTGTTGTAAAATCTATGCTGTATCGATAATACGGATCGTTATTCCAAGAAAATCCCGAATCATCTATTTCATCCAAAACAGGTTTTCCGTCCTTATCATAAGATAAACGATAGGAGAATACTTTTGGATTAGATACATCATCTGAACTTGTTATAGCTTCCGTAGGATCGATATTCATAATTCTTTTTGAAGAGATTTTGTTTTTAGTTTTGGCAGCAGAATTACTGAAATTATTTGCATCCAAATAATATAAATCTGTTACTGCTCCTTTAATTATTTCTGCTGAAGAGGAAGAGTTAGAACTAATTAAGCTTTTTGACCAGTTGGCCGTGTTTTTTCCAAGAGTGGGAATAAATGAGGATAGGCCAATTAATACGCATGCTGCGATTGCAAAGTTTTGCAGTAATTTGGACCTGTCCTGCTTTTTGTTTACAATCATATTTATTCCGAAAAACAAGACAGCGATTATCAGAATTCCTATGATTATAAACCGCCATTGTGATATGAATTCAACAACCTTATCTGAATAAATAAAACCGATTGCTTTGTTGGCCATAATCAGTAGCTTCTCGCAGGCATCACATATCCATGCAAATACTTTTGCGAGTCCCCATAAAAAAATCCTTAAACCATCATTAAAAATCCCTTTATTGGTAAGAATATCAGACCATTTTTCGTAAAATGTACTGTCTGCAGAGACCGATAATAATATTGAATTTAACATTTAATCCTCCTTTTATTTAAAGACGATATCACGATTTTCATATTTGAGCTGATCCATTCCGACTTTAATCAAATCCTGATATTCCTGTATTCTCTTTCGGGGTAAATCTTTGTTTCCGCTGATTGTTGTCATAAGTTCAACAATCCATCTTGTTTTTAAAACATTAATCGGTATATATAAACCATCATCGAGAAGCATAAGCAGTAATTGACTGTAATTAGGAAGCGATTGAACCTGCTGAAGAAGATTTTTTGATTCTGCAATATAAGTGTTGTAATAATTCACAATATCAAATGTAAAACTTTCCGTATCTTTCGCTTGTGGAAATTCAGTACGAACTTTCGTCCATTCCTTGTTGCAAATAAATTCAGGAAGATAAGTATGCGCATAAGGCATGCGCTGTGAACCTGTATTGAAAATAGGATACGGAGTAGCATCTTTCCCTTTTAGTGTTTTGCGCTTCATTACACGATTGATAACGCACTCTCCTTCAAGAAGATTCATAAGGTCATTAGCCGGAAGCAGTCTTTCTTCTTCCTTTATTTCGGTAAAGGTTTTGCCTAAAGCAAATCTTGATCCTATACGATTAAGGTTGGTAATTGTTTCTTCTCCAAGATGTTTGGAGAATGATTCTGCAGTATCATATTCATTGGCCTTAATAAAAATTTGGTTTTGACAGTTGTTGCGGATTATTTTTGCAACATCTGAATTGTATTTATTGTCCATCTGAGCAAAATCTTGGATTATAAAGTTATAGAACAGATTAAGACCGGCACCGACTGAAACCATTTGTTCAACGTTTTCAAATTTAGGAAAATTAGCAAATTCATCAATTATATGCCATACTGGCCTTGTGCATTTTCCTGAAGCAGTTTTTGAGGCTTCAGAAGAAAGAATGTGATAAACCTGTCTGATAAATGTTGTGACAAAAAAGTGATTGCTTTTATCGTAATCAGGAACAGCTAAAAAAATAGCAATTGGTTTATCACCAAAACCTATGTCTTTTATTTCAAAAGAAGATGAAGATGTCATACGGGCCAGACTGTCATATGAATATGCAGTAAGCTTTGTTATCATATTTGAATATATTGATGTTTTCGTTCTGTATCCTGAAATGTTGATTGAGGAATAGTAAATTCTTGCTCTATCCATTAAAGGCCGAGAGGTAAAATATTTATCAAGAGCAGTTCTTCCGTTTTCATCAACATTTTCGGCCATAAGTCTGAAATTGTTAAAAATAGAAAACATATTAATTTCTTTTTCATGTTTGGGTTCGAATGAGAACTTACATTCAGGAGGTAATGCTTCAGCGGTCTCTATGTCAAAATCACCGGCTTTATATTGTTCGATAAGTTCTGTCTGCTTTTCTTTGGTAAATAAATCAAATGCAGCTTTTTTGCAGGTAAATGAATATTCTGCTTCGGCTCGTTCTTTTGCATCTAATTTCAGACAATCATCAACATTGCCGATAATTAAAGCAGACAGTAAATCGGTAGCTGTATTTCCCCAGAATTCAGCATTTTCTTCTTTGCTTATACCTTCACTGCAGAATATCGAATAAGCAAATGCACGGCTTTCCTGGTAAGCCTTTTCAACTTCTCCGTTTTTATATAACGATACAATTCTGCTGAATGGGTTATTGCAATCACCTTGGGATGGATCCATAAGATTAAGTACAAAAACTTGGTATCCTCTTTTCTGTAAAGGTTTGTAAAAAGCTTTTGTGATATCCAGTTTTGTTTCTGCGATAATAAGAGAAGGTTTACAGCTGCATCTGGATAAAACATCAATATTTGGCTTTACAAACATTTCACCTTTACCGGATCTGGTTGAGCCAATAATTAATGTGTGTCCAGGTTCTTCATCAACGAAAAATTTATCCCCATCACGGGATATAATTATTCCTCCGCGCTCACTTTCCCATTCTTTATCCCTCATCGGTATAGCTTTGTATTGCTCTCTCAATTCTTCAATAGTTGCCCATCGTGCAGTACCTTTTTGGCCAACATCAAAATCTTTAAAAGAGATATTTATTTTTACAACAAGAATTGCATCATAAAACGCAACAATCAAAGCAATGAAAAAATATATAAATTTGTTTTGAATTGTAAAATGCAATGCATTGGATAATGAAAAAACGAAACCCGGATTAAATGTACCGTCAAATAACTTTTTAAAATTACTGAAAAATAGATAAATAAAGT
>JAIDJS010000350.1 GCA_029052085.1 Eubacterium sp. | reverse complement strand
ACACCATAATAAATGATAATAAAAGACTTAATATCTTTTTCATTTTAATACGTCCTTTCGTTTTGTCAATTCAACTTTATAATATATTTTTAATTTCGTCAAGTGAATACACAATAAAATCCGCTTTTACATTATTTGGAACAGCAATTTTGTTATAATTAAACCAAAGCGTTTTAATCCCATAAGAAGAGCCGCCGTTTATATCAGCAGAAAGAGAATCGCCGATTATCATTACCTCTTCTTTCGGAATATTTCCAAGCTTTTCAAAGCAGGCATCAAAAAAGCTTGGCTCAGGCTTCGGATAACCGATTTGCTCGGAATTGAAAATATTGGAAAAATATTTCATCATATCGGCATTATTCAGCCTTTTTAACTGCTGCTGATACGAAGCATTGCTTGCAACGGAAACCGTGTATTTTTCCGAAAGATAATCAAGGATATCATACGCACCGTCAACAGGCTCCTTGCTGTCTGAAAAAATATTTCTGAAATCCTGCTCAAAAGCAGGACCATCTGCCTGTATTCCAAGCTTTTCAAAAATGGTTTTCCACCTTAACCGATAAAGCGTTTTTTTATCAATTTCCCCTGTTTCAATTTTCTGCCACAGGTTATCATTAATCTCTAAAAACACAGGGAAAACCGTTTCGCAGTATTCAATATTCCATTTTGAAAAGCCGATTTTTATAGCCTCTTCAGCACATTTATTAAAATCTAGCAAAGTATTATCAACATCAATTAAAATATTGGTTATCATAAAACATTATCCTCAACATATTTAATAACATTTTCGTTATTAGAGCAAATAATACCGTTTGCAGCAGCCTTGATTTCATCACACGCATTTGAAACGGCATAGGAAACACCTGCTGCTTTAAACATATCCATATCATTTTTACTGTCACCAAGAGCAAGCGTTTTTCCGATATCAAGAGAAAGTATATCACAAAGCTTTTTCAGCCCCGTACCCTTATTTGTTCCCCTATTCATAATTTCAAGATTATTGCCCATAGAGCTTACAACCTCTAATTCCGGATACTGATAATTCATTCTTTCAAGGCATTCTGCCCGATCATCCATACTTTTGAAAAAAGCATCGAACAGCTCAGGCTTTAAGCTTTCGGCTTCAAGCATAGCCGCAAAATCATCAGCCTGCCTTCTTCTTTCCATAATAATCTGCTGAAAACGGGGATTGATTTTATAATAATCAAAGCTTTTCTGATTCATTTTATGTTTATCCGCCCAGGGATAGCCGCCGCTGTAAATCTCGATAAAGGTTTCATAGGATGAAAGAAGAGAATAAACGGCAGCAGCAGTATCTCTTTCTATAGTTGAAGAATAAAGCACTCCTCTGCCTCTTTCATAAATTCCCGAGCCGTTTGAAAAAACAAAAAACCTGACACATTCTTCATCACGCATCTCAGACGGGATTTCATAATATGTTCTGCCGGTAACGGGAACAACAGCTATTCCCTTTTCACTGAGCCGTCTTATTGCCTTTAAATTTTCATTGCTGACTTTTGAACAATCATCAAGCAGCGTTCCGTCCATATCAACGGCAATTAATTTTATATCCATAACCCACCTTATATTGAAACAGAGGATATTCAAACGAATACCCTCTGCATTAATCATTTAACGAATTCTTTCGTAACCTTAACAATATTTTCGGCACTTAAGCCAAACTGCTTCAGAAGATCTTTTGCAGGACCGCTGTGGCCGAATTCATCATTTACACCAATTCTTTTAACAGGAGTTGGGCATTTTTCAGAAAGACAGGCACAAACTGCTTCGCCAAGACCGCCGATAATGCTGTGCTCCTCTACAGTAATAACCCTGCCTGTTTTTTCAGCAGAAGCAACAACAAGCTCTTCATCAAGAGGTTTGATTGTTGCAATATTAATAATTTCAGCATGGATACCATCTGCCGCAAGAGCCTTGCCTGCTTCAATTGCTTCGGCAACCATTAAGCCGTTTGCAATAATGGTTACATCGCTGCCCTCTTTAACAACCTCGCCTTTTCCGATTTCAAATGTATAGCTTTCATCGTGAAATACAGGAACAGCAAGTCTGCCGAATCTTAAATAAACAGGGCCCTCATATTTATATGCAGCCTTAACAGCCTGCTTTGCCTCAACATCATCTGCCGGACAGATAACAACCATACCCGGAATGGAACGCATAAGTGCGAAATCCTCGCAGCACTGATGGGATGCACCATCCTCGCCAACAGAAATACCCGCATGGGTAGCACCGATTTTAACATTGAGATGAGGATAGCCGATTGAATTTCTGATCTGCTCAAATGCTCTGCCCGATGCGAACATTGCAAAGCTTGAAGCAAACGGAACAAGCCCCATTGTGCTTAAGCCGGCAGCAACAGAAACCATATTTGCCTCTGCAATACCGCAGTTAAAATGTCTGTTTGGATATTCTTTCTGAAAAATTCCTGTTTTCGTTGCAGCAGAAAGGTCTGCATCAAGAACAACAAGATTATCCGCACCATCGGCAGCAAGCTCTTTAAGAGCTGTACCATAGCTGTCTCTTGTTGCAACATTTTTAATTTCTGCCATACCTTATGCCTCCTCTAATTCTGCAAGCTTGGCATTAAGCTCTGCCATTGCAATTTCATATTCTTCGGTATTCGGAGCTTTACCATGCCAGCCAACTGCATTTTCCATATAGGATACGCCTTTGCCTTTGATTGTTTTCATGATAATGGCAAATGGCTTTGTGCTTTCATGGAACTTTTCAAAGGCTGTTTCGATTTCATCCAAATCATTGCCGTTTATAACAACGCAGTCAAAACCGAAAGCCTTAACCTTTTCATCAATCGGCTCTGCGCTCATTACATCCTCGCAGGCACCATCTATCTGCAAACCGTTAACATCAATAATTACACAAAGGTTATCAAGCTTATACTGAGAAGCAAACATCATAGCCTCCCATACCTGACCTTCTTCGATTTCTCCGTCACCAAGTATGGTATAAACACGAACATCTTTACCAAAATATTTAGCACCCTTTGCCATTCCGCAGGCTGCGCTGATGCCCTGACCGAGAGAGCCTGTACTCATATCAACACCCGGAACGGTATTCATATTCGGATGACCCTGAAGATAGGAACCGATATGGCGAAGTGTTTTCAAATCCTCTGCCGGGAAAAAGCCCGTATAAGCAAGCGCACTGTAAAGCGCAGGCGCAGCATGACCCTTTGAAAGAACAAAGCGATCTCTTTCCTCCATATTCGGATTCTTTGCATCAATTCTCATTTCTTTTCCGTAAAGATATGCAAGCACATCTGCTGCCGAAAGGCTTCCGCCCGGATGACCGGCTTTTGCATGATAAGTGCCTTCAATAATTCCAAGACGGATTTTAGCCGCAAGAATCTGAAGCTCTTTTTTCTGCTTATTATCCATAGTTAAACTCCTTTTTTCTGAAGTCAATAAAGCTTTTTAATCAACTGATGTTTCTTTATCAACTTATATCTCATTTACTACCCTGTTATTTTAACATTATGACAAAGATACTGCAATAGTAAATTTTTAAATTAATAACTTATCGTACCATACGCATTTTCGCCTTCGTTTCGTCATTGATTTTATAAAACAGCACAGGAACTGCACTTATCAATGCCGAAACGCCGACAAAGCCTATATACGCAAACATTATGATATTCTGCATTTTTGCAGGAATAACGCCTGTTTCATAAACAACCTGTGTATAACCTGAAGCTGCAACAAAAAGAAGCCCCACAGCAACGCATATTGCATTGCTGAGCTTTATTGAAAGGCTTAAAATCGCATAATTAACGCCCTCTTTGCGCTCTCCTGTTTTATAAAGACGGTATTCCACGATATCAGCAGTCATCACAAGAGGAATATACGTATTTGCCGCAGTAAGAAAACCGATAGCAAACTGAAAAAGCACAATCATATAAAACGCCGCATTGCCGTATCTTAACGTACTGCCCTGCGGAAGAAGCCAGTAGAAAATGCAGACTGCTATATTAAAAACAAAGGTTGCAATTGAAAAACCGATATAGGTTTTCTTTTCGCCAAACTTTTTATTTATCAGCGGAACCACACAGATTCCTATAAAGCCCGAAACGCCACCAAGAATACCCGGCAGCCACGTTGCATCAGCCGTAGTATCCATAACCATTCCGAACAGATTGATTTTTCCGATTAAAGCGCCGTTTGCCTGCACACAGACAATCAGCCCCATGGATCGGGCAAAGCCGATCATATTGATAAGAAAAACAATAAAAATCATTTTGTTGCTTTTCATTTCCGAAAACATCTCTTTGATTGAAACGGTTCTGGCGGATTTTGCGCTTTCAACGGCTTCTGTATTTTTCTTATACATTAATATAATAAGAGCAGTACCAAGCACGAAGAAAACAAGCGCTGTTATAAGATAGTATTCCTTATCTTCATAATTTCCTTCGCCCTTTATCATTCCGAGAAGCATCATAACTGCCGTTACAAACACACCAGGCAGTGCAAGCGCCATCGTTTTGGCAATATTGGAAAAGCTTGCTGCAACATTTCTTTCATCCGCATCGGGAGAAAGAAGAGAAAGCATCCCCTGAGACGGAATATCGGCAAAGCTCATTGCAATATTCCATAAAACAGTTGTTGCCGTGATATAAATATAAAGAAGAATTTTGCTGCCGAATTTATCAAACGGAATATAAATAAAAATAAGCGTTGTCAGCACAGCCAGCGGCAGCGCACTGCGCAGCACCCACGGGCGCATTTTGCCCCCTTTAAGCGAGCTTTTATCAATCACTGCGCCAATAAGAGGATCAAAAACACAGCTGATAAGCTTTGCTGCAAAAATGATAATGGCAGATGCGTAAAAAATGCTGCCGTCAAACGAGGAATACATTTTATTGTAAAATTCCGTTTGGAAGCTGTTAACATATCCGACAAATATCTGAACACCAAAAATACCCAAGGCATAAATAAGAGCGGATGAAACAGACAAGGTTTTATTCTTTTTCATATGTAAGCCCTTTCTTAATAAACCAGCACATGCTTATAATAAATTATGCCATGGGGAAATATCTTATTTACAAAAATCATTTATCCTGATTACTCTGCCACTGTAATCCGTTACGGCAGCATCATCACCGATGATTGCGCATTTGCCGAATATCGGTGCACCGATTACGGCAGAATTTTCAAGCTTTCCTGTTTTTGCGGAAATTTTATAAAGCACACCATCCGATGCACCGAAAATAAGTGAGCCGTCTTTAAGAACAGGTGTTGGCTCAACCGTCTGCGAATCTCCGCTTGTATAAGGCGCAGTATAAATCATGGCTCTGCCCGGTTCAAACTGCCATACAATGGATTTTGAATTCAAATCATAGGCAATAATGCCTTTATTTGCAGTTGGAATATATGCAAAATTTTCGTCAATAACCGGCTGAGCGCTTGAAGAGAAATTAATATCCTCATGCGTATCCTTATGGGTTATTTCTCCGCTGTTTGCATCTATAATCATAATTGCATTTGAATCGGCTGCAATCAGCGTGTTTTCGTCAATAACAGCAGGCGTTGAGCTGCGGAAACGCAAATCGCCGTCCCTGTTTTCCCAAAGCTTTTTGCCTGTTTTCTTATCAAGCGCAGCAAGTGCATCCCAATGAGAGCTTACAAGAAGCTTATCTCCGGCAACAACAAATTCAGCAGGTGAGGCTTCGCCGTGATTTCTGATATTTTCCCAGATCACGCTGCCGTTTTCAACATCATATGCCGTTATACCTGCTGCACAGCCGGCATAAAGCACACCATCATCAACAGCAATACCGCTGCTTGTTGCGATGGATGTTCCGAGATTGGATTTTGCCTGCCATATCTCCTTGCCGTTTTCTGCATCAATACAATACGCATTGCCCTCTGCATCCTGCGCAAAAAGCCTGTTCTCTTCAACAACAATATTATTTTTAATGGAATTAGCCGTTTTATATTCCCAAAGAATTTTTCCGTTTTGTGCATCAATTGCATAAATTCCGCAGGAAACAGGAACATCCTCATCAACCGTTGCAGTATAAATAACGTTATCCTTCACAACCGTATCTGTAAAAAGAATATTATCTTCAAGCTGCGTTACCCATTTTGCATTTTCAACCTCGGGAACATTGCCGTCAAAATCATAATAATACATATTTGTTGTAACTGCGCCGTTTTCATCTACCTGAATCATTCTGGCACCGCTTACGGAAGAATCAATACCTCCGCAATCGGGACGGGCAGTTGATATTTTATAAATACCGCTTTCATTTTCTTCAATATAATTGTAATGATAATGACCGAAAACCCATGCAATCAGATTATGCTGTTTTAAATCCAGCTCTTTTCTGTCAAAAGAAATAACATACTCATCATTAGGCGGTATATTATGGTTAAACATAACAACTTTCATATTAGGATCTGTATTCGCCAGATCATTTTCCAACCAGCGCCAGCGGTCATTTTTATTATAAGCAGATTTCCTGTCAGCTCCTGTCTGGAACGGCGTAACAACATAATGAACATTGCCGACCTCAAAGGAATACCATACAGGACCGTACAGACTTTCAAAAAGCTCTTCGCCGTAACTTCCGTCTACATAATCATGATTTCCGATAATATAGCGAACAGGAAGCCCCATATTTTCGGTATTCATATCCTCAATATGCTTTTTCAGTCCGGCTTCATAGCAGATATCGCCCGTATGAATCAAAAATGCAGGCTTATCCTTTTCAGCAATATCCTTCAGATAATTTATCCATTCGCCAACGCCGTTTTCGCCGATTTCAGTATCCGAAATCTGAAGGAAGCTATGCGCAGCGCCTGCTGCTATATCCGATTTCTGCAAATCAAAATCATAGCCCTCTGCCTTTTCCTTATCGGCGGAAATGTAATACTTCTCCGTCCAGTAGCCTGCAGGAGCAGTAACTGTTATAAAGCGGGTTTTCCTATAACCCTTTAAGAAAAATTTACCGTTTTCATCTGTTTTAACAACATTGCGTCCATCGGAAACGCTTACATTCGCTATCGGCTTTCCGTCTGCCGTAACTGTTCCCGAATAACCCTTTGAACTGCCCGTTCCTAATACGAGGAAGCCCACGATAGCTGCAATAATAACAGCTAAAACCGGAATCAAAATAATCAAAATTGTCTTTTTACTCATAAGTATTTACCCCTTTCACTGAAATCGGTAAGATTTCATTATTCTGAATATCAAAACAATCATCTGCTGACCGTTTATTAAAAATATTTTATTATTTAGCTTTTAAATGCTCTGCCGCAGCAGTTACAAAGCCGCGGAAAAGCGGATGCGGCTTATTGGGTCTGCTCTTAAATTCAGGATGGAACTGACCTGCTACAAACCATGGATGATTCGGTATCTCAATCATTTCAACAATATGATTATCAGGCGATGTGCCCGCAAAAATCATTCCGCCCTTTTCCAAATCATTTCTGTAATCATTATTTACCTCATAACGATGGCGATGACGCTCATAAATCATAGAGTTATTATACAGTGCAAACGCCTTTGATTCCGGATTAAGAACGCACGGATATCTGCCAAGGCGCATGGTTCCGCCCATTTCCTCAACATTCTTCTGCTCAGGAAGAATATCAATAACAGGATGCTTTGTATCCGGATTGATTTCGGCAGAATTTGCATCATCAAGACCAAGCACATTTCTTGCAAATTCAATAATGGCAATCTGCATACCAAGGCATATGCCGAGATAAGGGATATTATGCGTTCTTGCATAATGGCAGGCTTTTATTTTACCCTCAATGCCCCTGCTTCCGAAGCCGCCGGGAACAAGGACTCCGTCCATACTGCCGAGGATTTCATCAAGATCTGCATCATCCTCAAGCGTTTCACTGTCTATCCAATGAATATCAACCGCCGAACGTGTTTCAATGCCGCCGTGCTTCAGCGCTTCGTTAACCGAAATATAGCTGTCGTGAAGCTCAACATATTTGCCGACCATGGCAATTTTAACAGTTTGAACAGGATTGCGGAGTGCAGAAAGCATAGTTTCCCAATCCGTTAAATCAGGCTCGCCGCACGCAAGACCAAGCTTCCTGATAACAACCTCATCTAGCCCTTCATCTTTCAGCATCATCGGAACAGCATAAAGAATATCACAGTTGTTGTTTTCAATAACACATTCCTTATCCACATTACAGAAAAGAGATATCTTTGTTTTTATATCATCGGAAAGCGGATGCTCTGTTCTGCAAACAATAATATCAGGCTGAATACCGATAGAAAGCAATTCTTTAACACTATGCTGCGTAGGCTTTGATTTAAGTTCCTCTGAGCCTGCAATGTAGGGGACAAGAGTAACGTGAATGTACATAGCGTTCTCTCTGCCCACCTCGGTGACAACCTGACGTATCGCTTCAAGAAAAGGCGTGGATTCAATATCGCCCACGGTGCCTCCGATTTCAGTGATAACGATGTCGGTATTAGTCTCTTTGCCGACTTTATAAACACGTTCCTTTATCTCGTTTGTGATGTGAGGAATAACCTGTACCGTCCCGCCGAGGTAGTCGCCACGACGCTCCTTTGTAAGGACGTTCCAGTAAATTTTGCCTGTTGTGACGTTGGAATTTACGGACAGATTTTCGTCAATAAAACGTTCGTAGTGTCCCATATCAATGTCGGTTGCCGCGCCGTCGTCAGTAACGAAACCCTCTCCGTGCTGATA
>JAIDJS010000035.1 GCA_029052085.1 Eubacterium sp. | reverse complement strand
GAATAGATGCAATATTAAAAAAAACAGTTAAGGAAAGAACTGCACCGATTGCAGCCACTCCAAGAACAATACATGCCGTGATAAGAGTATTCCTTAATCCCCTTTTTAGCTTTCTTTTTTTATTCTGCCTTCTTCTTATTTCATTTTTATTTTTAGTTTTTTCAGCCGGAGCATTAAATGATGATGCAACCTCATCATTAAAATAATATCGCTTCGGCGGTTCTAAATCCAAAGGGGCAATATTCCGTTTTGGCTCAGGCTGAGCATTCTTCTGTTTCTTCCTGCTTTTTTTCATCATTAACCCTCTTTATGTCTGCACCTATCTGTGCCAGACTTTCTTCTATTTTTTCATATCCTCTGTTTATATGATAAATATCGCCTATTGTTGATTTACCCTCTGCTGCAAGCGCAGCAACAACCATAGATGCACCGCCGCGCAAATCCGTGCAGTAAACATTTGCACCATAAAGATTTTTAACACCGTTAATTATTGCACTTCTGTCATTAACGGTTATATCGGCACCAAATCTGTTCAGCTCGCTGATATGCTTAAAGCGGCTTTCAAAAATGCTTTCATTAATAATCGTTGTACCTTTGGCTTTCGTTAAAGCCGCCATAACGATAGACTGGCAATCCGTCGGAAATCCGGGATACGGCATTGTTTTAATCATCTTAACCCGTTTCAGCCGTTTTGGTGAGGTTATTCTGAGATCATTCTTATCAATATCAATCCGGCAGCCCATTTCCATAAAGACCGGCATAACAGGCATAAGATGCTGAGAGCGAATGTTTTTGACAACAAGCTCATCAGAGCAAAGCGCACCTATACTCATATAGGTAGCGGCAACAACCCTGTCGGGAATAATGGAGTGCGCAGACGGATAAAGGCTTTCAACGCCCTCAATTTCAATTGTTCCTTCGCCTGCGCCGAAGATTCTTGCACCGCAGGAATTCAGAAACGCAGCCAAATCTGATATTTCAGGCTCACGTGCCGCATTGATAATGGTAGTCTTACCCTTTGAAACAGCAGCAGCAATAATAATATTCTCTGTTGCACCAACGCTTGGAAAGGTTAAAATTATTTTAGAGCCGTGAAAGCCATGGCTTTTGCAGCAAAGACAGTTTCCGTTTTCATAGATGACTGCTCCAAGCTTTTTCAAAGCATTCAAATGCAGGTCAATAGGTCTTATACCTATATCACAGCCGCCCGGATAGCATATATATGCTTCCTTTGTTCTTGAAAGCAAAGACCCAAGAAAAATTATTGAAGAGCGCATTTCACGCATCATTTCCTCGGGAACTTTATTCTGACTGATTTCACTTGCATCAACAATCAGTGTGCTGTTTTCTCTTTTTACCTTTGCTCCAAGGTATTCAAGAATGTTTACAGACGCATCTACATCTGATAAATCGGGAACATTATGTATTACACTTACACCTTTAATCAAGAGCGTTGAAGCAAGAATAGGCAAAACGGAATTCTTTGCTCCGTGAACAGATATTTCTCCCTGCAGCTTTTTACAGCCATTCACTATTATTTTTTCCAAATACGACACCTGCCATACATAGTATAAATTCTTCTTCATACTATGCAATTATCGGCAGAATGCTAAAATCATATATTATTTAACCAAACTCAGAATAATATCGGCAATTCTTTCTCTGGAGTCAGTAATCGCCATAGCCTTTGCGTTCTTTTCTATTTCAAGACGCTGTGTATAATCTGAAATAAGACTGTCAAGAAGATTTTTCAGGCTTGAAGATGATAAATCCTTCTCTTCAAGAATTCTTGCAGCATTACGGTTTACAAGCGCCATTGCATTATGATACTGATGATTTTCAGCAACATAGGGGCTTGGAATAAGAATAGACGCCTTTCCGAGTGCTTCAATTTCAGAAAGAGTGGAAGCCCCTGCTCTTACGATAACTACATCTGCAGCCGCCATACATATATCCATATTATCTATATATCTTCTGACTTCTACCGTACCTTTTCTGCCGTTTTCAAATCCTGCACGTTCAAATTTTTCAAGAAACTCTGTTCCGTTTGTTCCTATGGAATGAATATAGCAGCAATCGCCTTTTTCTGCATTTTCAACCAGAATATCGAACATTGCTTCATTAAGTGGCTTTGCACCCAGTGAACCTCCAAAGGAAAGAACGAGCGGCTTGTCCTTAGGGATTCCCAGCTCTGCCCTTGAAAAGTCCTTATCAGCAGCAATAATTTCTCCGCGAACAGGAAGACCTGTTACATATGCTTCATTTTTGCAGTCAAGATGCTTTATCGCATCCTCAACGGCAACCATAACCTTATCAGCCTTTTTGGCAAGCGTTTTATTTGTTATACCCGGAAAAGCATTCTGCTCGTGAATACAGGTTGGAATTCCCATATTCGCTGCTGTTTCAATAACCGGACCAGACACATAGCCGCCGAAGCCAACGCAAACATCAGGCTGAAAATCATTTATTATTTTTTTGCAGGCAGAGCCTGATTTTATAAGACGCACAACCGTTTTAATATTGTGAGAAACAGCACTTGGAGAAAAAGAACGGCGAAAACCGCTTATTTCTATTGTTTTCAATGGAAAGCCGGCATTCGGAACAAGACGTGATTCCATATGATCGGCAGTGCCGATAAAGAGGATTTCTGCATCCTCGTGCTGTTCCTTGATATATGATGCTACTGCAAGCGCAGGATTGATATGACCTGCTGTTCCGCCTGTTGCAAAAAGAATTTTCATAATTACTTATACCTTTCTTTGATTGGCTTTTCTTGAAACACTGAGTACAACACCCATTTCAAAAAGAAGCATTAAAAGTGCCGTTCCTCCATAGCTGAAAAACGGAAGTGAAATTCCGGTATTCGGAA
The DNA here is from genome assembly GCA_029052085.1 of Eubacterium sp. Classification (GTDB taxonomy): domain Bacteria; phylum Bacillota; class Clostridia; order Oscillospirales; family Acutalibacteraceae; genus Eubacterium_R. The sequence goes on along the minus strand of JAIDJS010000035.1, from coordinate 430 downwards.
TACTGTCTGTTATAACAAGAATATTAAGTGCTGTCTGAATACCTATCTGAGCCGTAATGCCCAAAACAAGATATGAGCCGAATTTATCTCTTGCCTTCATAGCAATCTGAATGCCCCTTAAAACAAGAAGTGCAAAAAGAATAAGAACAACCATCGCACCGATAAAGCCAAGCTCTTCGCAAACAATAGAAAAAATAAAGTCATTCTGCGGCTCTGAAACATACATATATTTCTGCTTGGAATTGCCAAGCCCTACGCCGAAAAAGCCGCCCGATCCGATTGCATACAGAGAATTATTAATCTGCCATCTGCCACCTAACGGATCATACGTTTTATCTGTAAAAGCAATCAGCTTCTTCTGGACATATTCCGGAAGCATATCGGGGAACATAAATACAACCAATACAACAGCAACAATTCCGATTACACC
>JAIDJS010000349.1 GCA_029052085.1 Eubacterium sp. | reverse complement strand
GTCAAAGCCTGCTCCAAGCTCAAGCAAGGGGGCAATAACTCCGCATCTTTCAACAGTTCCTACAGTAGGTTTATAAACACCTACTATTGTTTTAAGAAGAGTACTTTTACCTGCTCCGTTAAAACCAAGAATTGCAAGATGCTCGCCCTTTTTCACCTCAAAGTTTATATCCTTAAGCGCCTGAAATTTTTTATATTCAAGCTTATGAGATAAAAGCTTTATCGCATATTCTTTAAGATTATCAACTTTTTCTTTATTAAGGTTGAATGACATAGTGACATTCTTAACCGAAATAGCAACATCTTTATCCATTATTTTTTCGTCCTTTAAATACGCATTAGGGCAAAGTTAATCTTCAAAAACAGCACCCTGAGAGCCGCTTGTTACATGCTGAGCATAGCGTTTAAGATAACCTGTAAGATTCTGAACCGGAGGCTGCCACTTGGCTTTTCTTTCTGAAAGAACTTCATCCGAAACATTAACACGAAGAACTCTTGCAGGGATATCAATTTCAATTTCATCGCCGTCTTCTACAAGAGCAATTGTACCGCCTACTGCCGCTTCTGGACTTACATGACCGATTGAAGCGCCTCTGGTAGCACCGCTGAAACGTCCATCTGTAAGAAGAGCTACCGAAGAGCCAAGACCCATACCGATAATAGCCGATGTAGGAGAAAGCATTTCTCTCATACCCGGACCACCCTTCGGACCTTCATAACGGATAACAACAACATCGCCGGCAACAACCTTACCGCTGTTGATGGCAGCAATAGCCTCTTCTTCACTATTATAGCACTTTGCAGGTCCTTTATGCTGCATCATTTCAGGAGCAACAGCACCCTTCTTAACAACAGCGCCGTCTTCAGCAAGATTTCCCTTAAGAACAGCGATTCCGCCGTCTGCTGAAAAAGGCTTATCAATCGTACGGATAATATCGCCGTCAGCATCGGGAGCGTTTGCAATTCGGTCTGCAACGATTCCGCTGACTGTAAGACAATCTGTATTAATCATACCACCCTTCGCAAGTTCCTTAACAACTGCCTGCATACCGCCCACATCATTTAGATCGGTAATAAAAACAGATGAAGCAGGATTAAGCTTGCAAATCTGCGGGGTTTTTCTTCCATATGAATCAAGCTGATCAAGATCAATATCATGACCTGCTGCGTGAGCAATAGCTGTTAAATGAAGAATTGTATTCGTTGAACAGCCGATAGCCATATCTGTACGCATTGCATTTTCAATAGCCTTTTCCGTTATAATATCGCTTGGTCTGATATCTTCTTTCAGAAGCTCCATAACACGTTCGCCTGCAACCTTGGCAAGGCGAAGTCTTGCACTCATAACAGCCGGAATGGTACCGGAACCCGGAAGAGACATACCGATTGTTTCCGTTAAGCAGTTCATGGAATTTGCTGTATACATACCGCTGCAGGAACCACAGGTAGGACAAGCTGTAAACGCACAACTTTCAAGATTTGCATCGCTCATTTTACCAACTGCATTTGCACCAACATATTCAAACTGCTCGGAAAGACCGATACGATTGTCTGTTTCCGTACTTTTACCTGGAAGCATAGGACCCCCGTTAATGAAAATACAAGGAAGATTCAGTCTGCAGGCTGCAAGAAGCATACCGGGAACAATTTTATCGCAATTCGGTATAAAAACAATTGCATCAAGCGGATGGGCAGTAAGCATTACTTCAATAGAATCCGCAATAAGCTCTCTTGAGCAAAGGCTGTATTTCATTCCTCTGTGATTCATTGCAATGCCGTCACAAACACCGATTGTATTGAATTCAAACGGAACACCGCCGGCATTTCTTATACCTGCCTTAACCTGCTCTGCAATTTTATCAAGGTGCATATGACCCGGAATATAATCACTCTTTGAGTTAACAACAGCTACAAAGGGTCTTTTCATTTCAAGCTCATCAATACCAAGGGCTCTTAAAAGCGATCTGTGCGGAGCGCGGGAAGGACCCTCTTTAATTAAATCTGATCTCATAAAAACATCTCCATAATTTATTCTGAATTTAAAATCATAATTTTATTAAATATTAAAAATAATCATATTTTCCTTCTTGTTATCCTATCACAACAGACGGATAAAATCAAGCAAAATGAAAACATTTCTATTTACTGCCGAATTACAAAAGAAAAAAGCAGGCAAAAAATCACCTGCTCTTTAACATGTTTCATTGGGTTTTTATCCTACAAATAACTGAACCCAGTATTTAACGCCGTTTTCTTCATAACAGCCAACTGCAATTCCCGTAAAATTCTTGCTGAGAATATTATCCTTATGACCCTGTGAATTCATCCAGGAGGTCATTACCGAAGCAGCGTCCTTACTGCCATAGGCAATATTTTCGCCTGCTGTTTTAAAAGAAACAGTTATAACTGTATTCCAATCCTTTCCATTAGGGCGATTATGATCAAACTTTGATGCAAGTTCCTTTGCCCTTGTATTCGCCGCATCCTGCAAATCATTTCTGTAAGCAAGCTTTCCAAGTCCGTTCTTTGAACGCTCCTGATTTACAAGATTATATACTGCTTTTACATTGCTGTTTGACGAATTTACATTGTAATTCGGTTTCGTTGTTGTAGTTGTCTTTTTAGTGGTTGTTACTTTCTTGGTTGTTGTAACCTTTTTTGTGGTTGTGGTGGTATTCTGTTTTTTCGCTGCAGTTTCTTTCGCCGTTGTTACAGCAGTCTTTTTTGCAGTTGTTATCTCTTCAGCAGTTGTGCTTTCTTCTGTCTTTTTCTGTGTTACGGTTTCCTCGGCAGGCTTCGTTTCGGTTGTTAAATTTGCAGACGAGGTTTCAGCAAAAGCAGAACTGCTTTGTGCAGCGCTTGTATTGGATGAAGATAAACTTTCCTGATTTTCCATATCTGCATTACTCTTACATGCAGATAGAGAAAACACCAAAAGCGCACTAAAAAATATCATAACTATTTTCTTCGTCATATTTATTCTCCCTTAATCAGAAACTATTCTTTTCAAATTTTAATCATCTTATCATAATCATCAATTAAAATCAAGAATACAAAAAATAGCCCTGCCTTGTTTATCAAGACAGGGTATAATTATTCTACGATTAATTTATCGGTTTCATTGTCGGGAACAGAAGAACATCCCTTATTGAATAGCTATCGGTAAGAAGCATAACAAGCCTGTCAATACCGATACCGAGTCCGCCTGTAGGAGGCATACCGTATTCAAGAGCAGTAACGAAATCATAATCTATCATATTTGCTTCATCATCGCCGGCTTCACGAAGCTTCATCTGTGCCTCAAAGCGGCCCATCTGATCAATCGGATCATTAAGCTCTGAATAAGCGTTTCCGTATTCTCCGCCAAGGATGAACAGCTCAAATCTTTCTGTTAACACAGGGCAGTCAGGCTTTCTCTTCGTAAGCGGACTGACCTCAACAGGATAATCCATAATAAAGGTTGGCTGAATAAGATTCTTCTCAACAAATTCTTCAAAGAAGGAATTAAGAACATCACCCCAGGTTGCCTTACCCGGCTGAATTTCAATACCCTTTTCCTTTGCAATTTCAACAGCCTTTTCATCATCGCTCATAAACGCAGCAAAATCAATGCCGCTGTACTGTTTAACAGCATCAACCATTGTTAAGCGCGCAAACGGTGTTTCAAGGTCTATTTCTGTACCATTGAACACAATATGAAGGCTGTCGCAGACCTCATTTGCAGCATTTCTGATTAAGTTTTCGGCGATATCCATCATTCCGTGATAATCGGTAAATGCCTGATAAAGCTCAATACAGGTAAATTCAGGATTGTGTCTTACATCCATACCTTCGTTTCTGAAGTTTCTGCCGATCTCATAAACCCTTTCCATACCGCCGACAATAAGCCTTTTAAGATAAAGCTCCGTTGCAATACGGAGATACATATCCATATCCAGCGTATTATGATGTGTAATAAACGGTCTTGCAGCAGCACCGCCTGCAATTGTATTTAAAATAGGGGTTTCAACCTCAATAAAGCCAAGATTATCAAGATACTTTCTAATGGAAGAAATAATTTTTGAACGCTTGATAAAGGTATCCTTAACATCAGGGTTCATTATCATATCCAGATAACGCTTTCTGTATCTTGTATCCGTATCCTGCAAACCATGGAACTTTTCGGGAAGCGGAAGAAGAGATTTGGAAAGAAGCCTGATTTCCTTTGCATGAACTGAAATCTCGCCCGTTCTTGTTTTGAAAACAAAACCCTTAACCTCAACAATATCGCCGATATCCCATTTTTTGAATTCCTTGTATTCGTCCTCGCCGATATCGTTCATACGAACATATACCTGAATTCTGCCGTTTCTGTCCTGAACATCAATGAAATTCGCCTTACCCATATCACGCCATGTCATAATACGGCCACAAATAAAAACATCCTTTTCTTCAAGGGCATCAAAGTTTTCCTTGATTTCATTGCTCTCGTGCGTCTGGGTTGCAATTGTAATTTCAAACGGGTCTTTTCCCTGCTTCTGAAGCGCAGCTAATTTATCAATTCTGATCTGCTTCAGTTCATTTTCAGAAAGAACAACCTCAGCAACTGCCATAGGAGCGGCATTTGCATTATTGCCGATTAATTCGATATTCTTTAATGCTTCCTCTTCTGTTTTAGCAGATCCGGAGCAGGCAACCGCACCGGTCTGAAGGAAAAGGGTATATTTAACCTCTTCGCCATCTGCTTCAACAAGGAATTTCGGATTTGTTTTTTCCTCATCCCCTGCAATCATATTCTGAACCTTCATTCGGCTGTTTTTCTTAACTGCCTTAACGCCGCGCTTACATTCATCTTCCTTTTCAAAAACAGGAGATGAAGCTACTGTAACATCATCAATTTTCAAATCAAATGTGAAAGTGCCGTCAGCATTCTTGCTGATTTCAAACTTTCCTGCCATAAGTCTACCTCTTTATTCTAATCCTAAAATTTCATATTCCAAATTGCCGATTGGTGCTTCAACAACTACAACATCGCCAATCTTTGCACCAACAAGAGCCTTGCCGACAGGGCTTTCATCGGAAATTTTACCCTGAGCAGGATTGCTTTGTGCAAAGCCTACAATTTCAAATGTTGCTTCAAAATTATCCTTTAATCGTTTCACAATAACCTTTGAACCCATTGAAACAGAATCATTATCGCCTGTATCAATAATTTCGGAATGATCAAGCTGATATTCAAGCTCTGTAATACGGGCTTCAATTTTAGCCTGCTCTGATTTTGCTTCGTCATATTCACTGTTTTCGGAAAGGTCGCCGTATGAGCGGGCAACCTTAAGCTTTTCTGCTATATCAATACGGCCCTCGGTTTTAAGTGCCTCAAGCTCTTTTTCAAGTTCAGCTTTGCCGGCTGCTGTCATTTTAAATACTTTTGCTGCCATAACGAATTGCTCCTTTATACATAATTAATCACTTTATTATATATTATAAGATATTTTAAGTCAAGTAAAAAACGGAAGAAATGCCGTAAAGGCAATAACCTTTACGGCAGGTTTTTATATTATTTATATTTGTGAGCGCTGATTACAAAATCATATTCTCCAATGGAACCACCGTGAGAAAAGCTGTAAATATAATCTCCGATATCAATGCTTCCCGAACTGTGATAACCATCTTTGTATTCATCATAAAACTCATCAGTTTCTTTATTGATTTCAAAATGATTATTGTTAATACGGAATTTTAACATTCCATCACAGCTCCAACGTCCCTCTTCATCCATAAAACCAACAGAAGTTACATAGGAATTGGTTTCATCATCAATAAACATATCCACGCCTGTATCATACCAACCATTTAATGAATACGCATCCGTTTCAAAACTATCTATAATTTTGGTATTATCGGAAGAAACATCAAGCAGTACAAGCCTTAATCCATGCTGATAATTACCGCCTTCGCCTGCAGGCTCAACTAAGCTTCCGATACCAAGAATTTGATTTTTATTAACAGAAACAACTTTGTGCATAACCCCGCCAAGTTCAACACTGCTTTCAACAACCGGAGCTTTCTTATTGCTTAAATCAACAACTGCAAGTACAGGAGTTTCATTGTGAAACAGGCTTACATATGCCTTATTATCCGTAAACAATACTGTCTGAACTCTTTTGCCTGCTGCAAAATCCTCTGTTTTTCCAACAACCTTTAAATCCTTATCAAGCACATAAAGCGTATTGGCAACAGGCTTATCCTGCTTATCCAGCTTTGTTGTAACAATGGTAAAGAAGCCATTGCTTTCATTCATTACATTCACATTATCGATATATCCCTTAACCTTGCCTGAGGCGGTAAAGAGGATTTCGCCGTTCTTGATATCTGCTCTGATTATGCTTAATTCATCTGTATTCAAATTGCTGATTTCAGCAATATAATCCTGTCCGAATTCAACGCTGTATTTTAGAAGATACATACTGTCCTTTGTGCAGTAAACATACTTTGACGCACCGAGAACTGCCTTTGTATTGCCGGCTCTTTCCCCTGTTTCAATGTTGATCGGGCTGATAACCGCATACTGAGAATTGCAGGCATCCTCAAAACAGGTTATATTCTCTGCTTCAAGCCTGGATGTTTCATTGCCGTTGCCTATTTCAGGAATTCTGTGCTTTTCTGAATTTTCCGAAACGGAATAGCTTGAAACAATATAGGCGATATTGCCAATCATTTTAGCAGAAACATATTCGCCTGTCTGCGAAAACTCAGAAACAAGCTTTGGATTTTCAGGATTTGAAACATCATAAATTCTTGTTAATGTCAAATCATCCGAATGACTTAAATATTCATCCTTATTGTAGTTTGTTATATTCACAACAAGTCGGTTGTTATAAAGGAACATATCCTTGATAAACATTTTGCTGTTTTCAGCATCTGTATTTATTTCAGCAACAAGCTCTGTTTCACTGCCGTTTACACGATAAATTCTTAAAACGCTAAAAGTGCTGTCCCAATTGCTGTCTTCATACGAATAATAAATATATCTACCATCTGTTACAATAGTATCGGCATCCGTTACTCCGTCAATATGACTATTTGTATAAGCTTCGTTATCTCCGCCGCCCAACTGCGGTCCATCCAGATCGGATGCATCCAGAATAGCTTTCGCCTGCGCAGCACGATTGTTTAAAGTATCAATCATTGTATTTAATTCATCATAATTCTTAAAGGCTTCAACCTGTGCGGGAGTATCAATAACCGGTGGGTTATCATCTCTTTGAGAAACAGCAAAAAGCAATCCGAAAAACAGCAGTAAGCACGCTGCGGCACTTGCAATTGCTCTGTAATGAATTCTTTTGTTTGTTTTTATTTTAATCACCCTATTCTCTTCTTTTGATACAATTTTTCTTTCAATAACCCGTTCGTCAAGCGTTAACGGAATATCGGGCATAGCCTCATCAAATTTGCTTTTGATAAAATCAAAATTTTCCAAATCTCTTTTTTTCATACAGCATCACCCCTAACCAATTCATTTTTAAGTTTTGCAAGACTACGGCTGAGCTTTGAACGGACACTGCCGGCTGTTAATCCGCTTATTCTTGCAATCTCCTTGCTTTTAAATCCGGCAACAACAGATAAAAGCACGATTTCTCTTTCCTCATCACTCAAAACCCTAAGCGCCTGCTTCAATTCTGTCTGCTCGTTTGTTTCGTCATAAGTAACAGTAAAAATATTTGCATAATCATCTATATTATCTGTATTTCTCTGCCTGATCTGCTCTTTCATTGCAGAGGTGCAGCAGCAATACAGTATTCTGAAAATCCACGAAGAAAACGCCTCTGCTTTTTTCAGCTTATCAATCTGCTCAAACGCAGAAAGCACACAATCCTGAACCGCATCTTCCGCATCAGCTGCATTTCCAAGCCGATAAAAGGCATAGCTATACAGCTTTTTCTTGTATATACCATACAATTCGGTAAAGGCCTTTGCATCTCCTGCTTTAGCCTTTACAACAAGTTCCTTTTCACTCATATTGCACCTCCATAACACCATCATTAATCAAGTATAGAAATAAAACGAAAGTGTTGCAATAAAATATATCTGTAACGCTGTTTTATTGACGCCGTCATTATGTAAGTATCAAATTTTCATAAAAGTGTTGCAGCAAAAATAAAAAATTCAAAAAAAGCAGGCAGGTATAAACCCGCCTGCAAAGCAATTTTATGTTTTATGAATCAGTTATTCGGAATAAAAGCATTATGAACAGCGCTTACTGCACGATCAGCATCATTCGCATCAATAATAACTGAAATTTTAATTTCAGATGTAGAAATCATCTGGATATTGATATTCTGGGCATAAAGCGCTTCAAACATCTTTGAAGCAGTACCCGGATGAGATTCCATACCTGCACCAACAATGGAAACCTTTGCAACATCCGTTACGCAGGAAATCTTTGTACCGTCTGCAATCGTTAATTCTTTAATCATTTCAACAGCAACAGGACCGTTATCCTTTGAAACAGAGAAGGTTAAATCCTTTGTGCCGTCTCTGCCGACAGACTGAAGAATAACATCAACATTGATATTTTTCTGAGCAAGCTTTGAGAAAACCTTGAATGCAATTCCCGGATTATCATCTAAACCGCCAACCGCAACAACTGCAACATCTTAATCCTTTGAAACTCCTCTGATAAGCATTTTTTCCATTTTTACCTTCTGTTTTACGATTGTTCCCGGAACGGGAGTTAATGATGAA
>JAIDJS010000348.1 GCA_029052085.1 Eubacterium sp. | reverse complement strand
GAAACATATTACGAGGATGACAGCGAAAGCATTATCGCAGACCAGCGCTATAAGTACATAACCTCGTGTATTGATGAATGCCGAACGAAAAGCGGCAAAGTTCCCGTTTCCGAAAAGATAGACAGTATTGTTACCAATAAATATCTGTCGCTTCCGATTTTTGCTTTGATTATGTTCGGCGTTTATTATCTTTCCGTATCAACGCTCGGCGGTGCGCTTGCGGAATTAATCGAAGCTCATATTTTCGGCGAAAACGGAATTCCGTTTATTGCCGAGCAGTTTCTTAATAGTGTTAACTGTGCCCCATGGCTTACAAGCCTTATTGTAGACGGTATGATAGCAGGTGTAGGTGCAGTTTTAACCTTTGTTCCCCAGATTATCGTGCTGTTCATATTCCTTTCCTTTCTTGAGGATTGCGGATATATGAGCCGGATAGCCTTTATTATGGATAAGCTTTTCAGAAAATTCGGTCTTTCCGGAAAAAGCTTTATTCCGATTCTTGTCGGCACGGGCTGCGGCGTTCCCGGTATTATGAGCAGCCGAACCATAGAAAATGTAAACGAGCGCCGTATGACCATTATTACAACAACGTTTATTCCGTGCGGAGCAAAGCTGCCTGTTATTGCGCTTATCGCTTCTGCTCTTTTCGGCAAAGCATGGTGGGTTGCTCCGAGTGCATATTTTATAGGCATTGCGTCAATAATCTGCAGTGGTATTATTCTAAAAAAAACAAAGCTGTTCAGCGGCGATGTTTCCCCGTTTGTTATGGAGCTTCCAAGCTACCATATGCCAACCTTAAAATCCGTTGCTCGTGCAACATGGGACAGAACATGGAGCTATATCAAAAAAGCAGGAACGATTATACTTCTTGCTTCCTGCGGGGTATGGTTTCTTTCTGCTTTTGGCTTTTACGGCGGCAGATTCGGTATGGTTCAGCATATGGATCATTCCATACTTGCCTATATCGGCAGCTTTATCAAGGATATATTTGCTCCGCTCGGCTTCGGAACGTGGCAGGCTTCCGTTGCAACGCTTTTAGGTCTTGCGGCAAAAGAAGAAATCGTCGGCGTTTTCGGTGTACTTTATGATAATATAGGAGAAGGCTTTACTGCACTTTCCGGATATTCCTTTCTTATATTCAATCTTCTCTGCGCCCCGTGCGTTGCCGCTATGAGCGCTATCAGAAGAGAAATGAACAGTGCAAAATGGACTGCATTTGCAATTTCCTATCAGTGTATTTTTGCATACTGTGTATCGCTTGCTGTTTATCAGCTTGCATTGGTAATCACAAGCGGCAGAATTACCATTGAAACCATTGTTGCTTTCGCTGTTATAACT
>JAIDJS010000347.1 GCA_029052085.1 Eubacterium sp. | reverse complement strand
GTTGTTTATAAAGCTTATGATAATGTTGACGATAGAATCGTAGCTGTAAAAATATTAAAAGATGAATTTGCAAATGATGATGAGTTTGTAAGAAGATTTAAAAATGAATCTAAAGCAATTGCTGTTTTATCTCATCCAAATATAGTTAAGGTTTATGATGTTAGCTTCGGAGACAGAATTCAATACATAGTTATGGAATATGTTGACGGAATTACCCTTAAGGAATATATTCAGAAGCAGGGAAGAATTACTTGGAATGATGCGGTTTTTTTCATTTCACAGGTTCTTAAAGCCCTTCAGCATGCCCATGATAAAGGTATTGTTCACAGAGATATTAAACCGCAGAACATTATGCTTCTTCAGACAGGCGATATCAAAGTAACTGATTTTGGTATTGCTCGATTTGCAAGAACACAAACGGAAACCTTAACGGAAAATGCAATAGGTTCTGTTCACTATATTTCTCCTGAACAGGCGCAGGGAAAGGCAACAGATGAAAGAGCAGATATCTATTCGCTTGGTGTTGTGTTCTATGAAATGCTTGCGGGCAGAGTGCCTTTTGAAGGGGACAGTGCTGTTTCGGTTGCTCTTATGCAGGTTAAAAATACTGCGAAAAGAGTAACGGATATTAACCCTGATATCCCAATCGGTCTTGAACAAATCTGTATTCATGCCATGCAGAAAAATCCGCTTGAAAGATATCAGACTGCAACGGAGATGCTTCTTGATCTTGAAGAGGTCAGCTCAAATCCAAACGCTACTTTTGATTATTCATATGTTGTTGACAGACAGCCTACGAAATATGTAAGAAACGATGAGCTTGTAAACGATAGTAACGAAACTTATGATGAAGATTTTGCTTTGGAAAAAAAGAATAAAAAGAAAATCATTATTGCAACAATAAGCGGTTTGGTTATTCTTGCCATTGCAATTGTTGTTCTTGTTTTAACACTTACAAAGGGTGTTGGTAAAAATTCAATTAAGCTTGATAATTTTGTTGGTATGTCCTATGACGAAGTAATTTCAAATCAGGAATATGAATTTAATTTTGTATCAGCCTTTGAGAAAACAAGCGATTATGAAGCGGGTACAATTATTGGGCAGAATCCTGCTGCTGAAGAAAGAGTTATGGCAGGCACTACGGTAACACTTACTGTTGCTCAGCCGATTGAGGATATTCTTGTTCCTAATATTGTTGGTCTTACACAGGAAAGAGCTGAGCAAAGGCTTTCACAGGAGGGTCTTACAAATATCAAAATTGCAAAGGTTGACAGTGATTCGGTAGAAGAGGGTAATGTTATTTATACAGAGCC
>JAIDJS010000346.1 GCA_029052085.1 Eubacterium sp. | reverse complement strand
GCATAATATATTATACATTTGTTACCATAATTTGTAAATAAAAATAATTAAATGTCGAAAATTTTTTCAAAAAAAATATGTTACCAATATGCTTTTTCGCAACTATATAAAAGGCATTAGGTTGATGATTTAATAAATAAAGTCAATTTATGCAATATCTTTCAATGCGGAATATTCCTGAGGCTTATTTGAATTAATAAGCCGGGAAAGAGAGGTGTTTTGTATCAAAACAGGTATATGACCGCAGGATAGTATAACGAAAAGGAGAAAAAATGAAAGGATTGTTATTTAACCAAGATAAAAATCAGTTTACACTGTTTACAAAGGCACTGAGTTCGTTTTTGGCATTTATCATGGTATTCAGTACGGGAATCATTTCCTGCTTTGCCATGGGTGCCGGTGTGCCGGAAAAAATAGAGCTTGAAGCAGTGCTTTCGGATTATATTGAAGAAATTGTTGATTTGGATGATGTTAAATCAATAGATTCCGAAAATACGGCAGATAATGAGCTTTATTTTAATATGAAGGATGACACAACAACGGTTTATTCCTTTTCAGAACCCGTTACATATACAGATGAAAACGGAAACCTGAGATGCAAGGATAATTCTATTGTTGAACAAAAGGATAAGGAAAAGAAAAAGGCAGGCTATGATTATTCAAACGGTCAGAATGATTACAGAATCAACTTTTCTTCCGATTCATCCAAGGGTGTGCTTGTTGAATATGGAGATGTTTCCTTTTCGCTTGCACCGATAAGTGAAAAATCAGCACCCGGATATGTTTCAAACGGCGAAATAAATCATGAAAGATTTGAAAATTTTGAGTATGCCGATTTATTCGGGGAAAACACATTGCTGAAATATTTTCCGCAGATTAACGGCGTAAAGGAAATCATTACGCTTGATAACAGAATTGAAGCAAACACCTTTGCTTCTCTGCTTAAAACAAACGGCTGTACGCCTGTTATCAATGATGACGGCAGTGTTTCGCTTATAAGCAGTGAAACAAACGAAGAGGTTCAGAATTTCTCAGCTCCGTTTGCGTTTGATAATGCCTATGTTGAGGGTATTGAAGATAATCATTACTGCGCAGACTGTCATTATGATTTGGAAAAGCTTTCGGATAATGAGTACATACTTTCCGTAACGGTTTCGGATGAATGGCTGAACAGTGAGGATACGGTTTATCCGGTAACCATTGACCCGACTACAAGCAATATTTCAAACCATTTTGATGCAGGTGTTTATTCAGCCAAGTCCTCAAATAACTACGGCAGTGAGCAAACCTGCTGTTTCGGCAGAGCATCCGAATATGGATACGGCAGAGTTTATACGCATTTTACAATGCCGACGGCAATCAAAAAATATGCAACAATAAACAGTGCGTATATCTGGGAAAGAGAAACCACAGGAAGAACGACAACAACGTATGTTACTCCGTATATGGTTACAGGAAGCTGGAATGAAACCGCTATAACATGGAGCAACAAGCCTGGATATAATTCATCCACTGCGATGACAAAGAAAAACATCAATAGCAAGAGTACAGATGATTCCACGAATCCGTACTGGTATAAATTTGACATCAAGACAGCTGTAAAAAAATGGACAGACGGTGCCACAAATTACGGTCTTGTGTTTTTAAGCAATGAGGAATCCAACGGCGCTTATAACTGGAGAGCGTTCACATCAAGATCATATTCTTCTTCTGCAATGCGTCCGTATACAGTTATAAATTATACCAATGATACAACTGCTCCGACTGCTCCGTCCGTTTCGGGAAATCCAACAAGCTGGACAAACGGCAATATAACCTTAACGGCGAAATCAACAGACGCTGCCTCAGGTGTTGCAAACTACAGCTTTTCAACAACAAAGGGAAGCTATTCCTGGCAGACAGGTGCAACAAAAGCGGTATCAGCGAATACAACGTATTATGTGTATGCCAAGGATAAGGCAGGCAACATTTCCGCTCCTACTACTGTAACGGTAAGCAAAATAGATAAAACAAAGCCGTCTGCACCAACGGTAACAGGAAATCCGACAGCGTGGACAAACGGAAACGTAACCTTAACTGCTAAATCAACAGACACAGGTTCGGGCGTTGCGGCATACAGCTTTTCAACGGCAAAGGGAAGTTATTCCTGGCAGACAGGCACAACAAAAGCAGTAACGGCAAACACAACCTATTACGTATATGCCAAGGATGCAGCAGGCAATATTTCAGATCCGATTACTGTTGCAGTAGGAAAGATAGATAAAACGAAGCCGTCTGCACCAACGGTAACTGGCAACCCGACAAGCTGGGCAGCAAGTGCAACCTTAACGGCAAGCGCAACGGATACCGGCTCGGGTGTTGCGGCATACAGCTTCTCAACTACAGAGGGTACATACGCCTGGCAGACGGGTGCAACCAAGGCTGTTGTAAACGGAACGTATTATGTATATACCAAGGATGCGGCAGGTAATATTTCTGCTGCAACAACTGTTGCGGTAAGCAAGGTTGACAATGCTGCGCCAACTGCACCGAAGGTAACAGGCAACCCGACAGCGTGGACGAATAAGGATGTAACCTTAACAGCCTCCTCAACGGATTCACAGTCCGGTGTTAAATATTACAGCTTTTCAACGGAAGAAAAGGTATATACCTGGCAGACAGCCAACACCTATAAAGTAACTGCAAACGGCACATATTATGTGTACGCCAAGGATGCAGTAGGTCGTATCTCGGCTGTTACAAAGGTTGCAGTCAGCAAAATAGATAAAACAAAGCCGGCAGCACCAACAATAACAGGCAATCCTGCAGGCTGGGTGGCAAGTGCAACCTTAACGGCAAGTGCAACGGATACAGGCTCAGGTGTTGCGGCATACAGCTTTTCAACTACAGAGGGCACATATGCTTGGCAAACGAGTGCAGCCAAAGCAATCGTAAACGGAACGTATTATGTCTATGCCAAGGATGCAGCAGGCAATATTTCTGCCCCCACTACTGTAACAGTAGGCAAGGTTGATAAAACGAAGCCGACTGCACCTACGGTTACAGGCAATTCTACGGCATGGACAAACGGCAATGTAACCCTAACTGCTAAATCAACGGATACAGGCTCGGGTGTTGCGGCATACAGCTTCTCAACTACAGAGGGTACATATGCTTGGCAGACGGGTGCAACCAAAGCAGTAACAGCAAATACAACCTATTATGTATATGCAAAAGATGCAGCTGGTAATATTTCAGATGCAACTACTGTTGCAGTAGGAAAAATTGATAAAACGAAGCCGACTGCACCAACGGTAACCGGCAATCCTACAAGCTGGAAAAAGGATAATGCCGTCCTGACCGCAAAATCAACAGATACAGGTTCGGGTGTTGCGGCATACAGTTTCTCGACTACAGAGGGCACATATGCTTGGCAGACGGGTGCATCAAAAACGATTACTGCAAACGGAACGTATTATGTGTATGCCAAGGATGCGGCAGGCAATATTTCAGATGCAGCAACCATTACGGTAAGCAAAATTGAAAACACAAAGCCAACTACGCCGAAGGTAACAGGTAACCCGACAGCGTGGACAAACAAGGATGTTACTTTAACAGCAAGTTCAACGGATTCACAATCGGGTGTTACGGCATACAGCTTTTCAACTGCTGAAAACAGTTATACCTGGCAAACAGCAAATACTTATAAAGTAACTGCAAACGGAACATATTATGTATATGCACAGGATGCAGCAGGTAATATTTCAGCCGTTACCAAGATTGCAGTCAGCAAAATAGATAAAACGAAGCCGGCTGCTCCGAAGATAACAGGAAACCCGACAGCGTGGATAAATAAAAATATTACCTTAACGGCAAGTACAACGGATACCGGATCAGGCGTTGCAGCCTATAGCTTTTCAACCACGGCAGGTACATATACGTGGCAGACAGGTGCAACCAAAGCGGTAGCGGCAAATGTTGCTTATTATGTCTATGCCAAGGATGCGGCGGGTAATATTTCTGCTGCAACTGCTGTTACGGTAAATAGAATAGATAAAGCTGCACCGGTTATTTCCGATGTTGCGGTGAATAAAGCGAATAACGAGGTTTTCGTTACCGTAACCGCAAAGGATACCGCTTCGGGAATCAAGGAATACAGCTTTGACGGCGGTAAAACATGGCAGACGGAAAATACAAAGAAAGTAAGCACCGCTTTAAGTGAAATAACGGTTTCCGTAAGGGATAATGCAGGAAATACTGCTTCAAAAACAGTTACTGTATTTTTGCCTGAATTTTATGAAGACGGTGCATTGGTTGGCTTGATGAATGCAGGCTCCTCCGCTGAAATGCAGTATAAAATCGGCGAGGACGGCGAATGGCTGGATTATAAGGCGCCGTTTGCAGTTCCTGCTTTCAAAACAACTGCTGTTTATGCTAAATTTGCAGACAGTGCTTCTGTTGTAAGCAAGGATGTTACCTCAAAATCCGATTATTACGGAACCTATTCGGAAAGTAATACGGATTTTACCCTGAATTATAAAAATGTTTCCTTTGATTTTGTAAGAGCGTATAACAGCTTTGACAGGGTATGGTTCTATTCCGTAAACAGTACGGTTTATATAGGAACGGATGTATGCACGGCGCAACTGCCGGACGGCAGTAAGCTTGCCTTTGTAAAGCAGAATGATTCCGTTTTTGTAAATGAGCTTACAGGCTGTACGCTGAATATCGTTGATAACAGCCATGTTGAAATAACAGACGGCGATATAACCTATGTTTATGAAACCTATGAGCTGTCCGCTGTTAAAAATAATAAATACGGCGATACAATTACCATTACAAGACATTCGGATCATATTACTGTAGCTGATGAAACAGGCCGTGCCTATGTGCTTGGTCTTGATGAATTCTGTAAAATTATAAGCATAACAGATCCTGAAAACGGCGTGATAACCTATACCTATAATGAAAATGACAGGATTACAAAGGTTGTTGACCAGTCGGGTGTAACGATTGCAGATTATTCATATAAAAATGATGTTTTATCAAAAAGTATGGATAAAGAAATCATCTATGATGAAAACGGCAGGGTATCCTCTTTTGTGTATGACAGCGGCGCTTATCTGAATTATACATATGATGATGAAAATGTAACCATTTCGGCTGAAAGCTCTGTTGAAACCTCAACAGCAGAAACCTATAATGATGCGTTTCTCGTTGTTTCCTCTACGGATGAGGATGGCAATACAACGGAATATACCTATGATGAATTTTTCCGTGTTGCTTCGGAATCCTCCGGCGGTAAAACCGTTTCCTATACCTATGATGAAAACGGCAATATTTTGTCTGAGGTATCGGATGATGAGAAAGCCGAAAATACGTATTATGTTTATGATGCGAACGGAAATGTTATCCGTCAGCAGACAGGTAAGAACTATACCTATTATGTATATAATGAAAACGGCGAAGCAGTCCTTTCGGCAACGCTGAAAGAAGATTATAAAGGAAGTATTCCTGAAATTTATAATGAGGGCTTGACATGCTTTGATGTTACGCAGTATACTTACAGCAATGGCTTGCTGGTGAAATCTGTAAGCGATAATGAAACAACGGCTTATGAATATGATGAATACGGCAATGCTGTAAAAACTGCTGTTTCTAAAACGGAAAACGGCGAAACAACCGTTTCCGGCTCGGTAAATACATATAATCTGCTCGGCAATGTGCTTACTGCGTCAAATGGGGATGAAAAATCGACCTATATCTATGATAAAGCAGGCAGAACGCTTCTTGCAGATGAAAACGGCAAATGCACCAGAACAATTTATGATAACCTCGGCAGAGTGATTCAGGAAATTGCTCCGGATGATTATGATGCGTCAAAGGACGGCTTGCCCGAAAGTAATACCTATTCGGATTCCAAGGCAGGGCATACCTATAAATATGCTGCCAATGGTACGTTAACGAGCGAAACAAACCGCCTTGGCAAAACCACAAAGTATTTCTATAACGATATCGGCTCCAAGGTTCGCGAAGAATTTGATATCTATAAATTCTATTATCTGAATCATGGCGAGCTGTATCAGGTTAAGGTTGCCAATGTAACAACTGTTTCCTACAGCTATGATGATAACTATAATGTAACCGAAGAACGCTATGCAAACGATGATGTTATCCGCTATAAGTATAATGCAAACGGCGATGTTGTTTCGCAGTATCACAACAGCAACGCAAAGCCTTATGTAACCTATACCTATAATGCCGATAATGAATTAACCGAAAAGGTAAATACAGATACCGGCTTAAAATATGTTTATGGCGAAAACGGGCAGGTAAGCGTTTATAAAACGGCGGATAATTCTCTTGTTCAGTCCTATACAGAGCAGGAGACAGAGGCAGATGAAGAAAACGATATTGAAGGTTTCAAAACAGTAAATGAAACCCATTTCGGAACATCGTATTCCTCTGTTGTAAAGGATAAATCCGTTCTCTATTCGTCAAATGATAATACGGTTGAGTATAGTTATCAGACCTCGGGCAAAGAGGATGACGAAAAAATGTCCTCCGATATGGTAAAGAACGGAGATATAACTGCCCTTTCCTCAGCATATGAATATGATAAGGATGGTAATGTAACCAAAAAGACCTATTCATGCCGGGATAACATTGAACAGGCTTCAATTGAAATTGTAAACAGGTATGATGATAAAGGCAAAATAACCGGTTATGGATACAATGGAATTGATCAGGAATATTTCTATGATGAAAATGATCAGATAATCCGTGTAAACGATAATATTAAAAATCCGTTTACTGAAACATATACCTATGATGAAAGAGGAAATATAACCTCTAAAAAAACATATAAATATACAGAAAATAATACAATAATAACAGAGCCGGTGCAGACAACCGCATTTACCTATGCAAATACAGGGTGGAAAGATCAGCTTGTTTCCGTAAATGGTGTTGAATTAACGTATGATGCAAACGGCAATGTGCTTACCTATGGGGATAAGGAATATCTTTGGAATACAGGCAGGCATCTGGAAAGCATAACGGATGGCGATAATGAATATGCTTATACCTATGATGAAAACGGTATAAGAACATCAAAAACCGTAAATGATATTACAACATACTATAATACAAAAGATGGTGTTATCCTTGCTCAAACAGATGGCACAAATACAATGTATTTCCAGTATGATAATAGCGGAACACCATTGGGCTTTATTTATAACGGAGTTCAGTATTTCTATTTAACAAACGCTATGGGCGATGTTATTGGTATTACCGAGGCAAACGGAAACAATGTTGTTATTTATTTTTATGATGCCTGGGGCAGGATAACGGCAATAGATACAGCAGATGAAGAAGCTTCAACGGCTTATCTGGAGCTTGCCGAAGCAAATCCGCTTCGCTATCGTGGCTATTACTATGATAATGAAACCGGGTACTATTATCTCCAGTCCAGATATTATGACCCCGAAATCTGTAG